>DCTP01000030.1 GCA_002329625.1 Leptolinea sp. UBA1437 | reverse complement strand
TGCTTAACTGAGTGCAACCCCTACGTAGTTTTTCAACAAAAAAAGAGGAGATTTTTGCTCCTCTTTTTTTGATTTATAAAGGGAATTAATCTACCAAAGATTATGGAACTGCTGTAGCGCTCACTTCTTCCTGAGCTGAATCAGCTTCAGCGGTTGATTCGGTCACGGCATTTGTCTCAGCTTCGGGAGCAACGGTAGCGGTCGGCTGGGGTTGTACCGGAGTAAAAACAGGTTCCGAAGGAACAAGATCAATCCAATTATCGTATGTTTCTAATTTAGATTCGGAGGTAACTTTTTCATACCATGTTTTATAAGCGGCGTATTTGGCATTATCTAAAGCTTCCCCTTCCAAGGGTCGAACTTCTTTTCCATCCGAAGCAATAATATGATATCCAAAATCGGTTTTTACCGGTTTGCTGATCGTTCCGGGTTCCATTGCAAAAGCAGCTTCTTCAAAAGGAAGAGCCATTGTGCCTCTTGCAAACCATCCGAGCTCGCCGCTGGAATCTTTATTAGCCGTATCTTGGGAATATTCTTTTGCCAAATCATCCCAATTTTCTCCAGCTGATAATTTGTCAAGCACTTCTTGTGCTTTCTCCTCCGTATCAACAAGAATATGGCGCGCGCTAACCATTTCGGCTTCAAATTTCTGATCTTTGAAAACGCTTTCTTCTAACAATTTATTTTCCAAAAGCATATAATAAACTTGCTTCTTGAAGAAATCCTTTGAAAAAAGATCTCCGATATTATTTGCAAAGAATTCATCAAAGGTAGCTTGAAATTCTAGTTCTTTATTGATTTCCGGTTCTGATTCTACGACATCAGCAGATTCCGCACCGAGACCGGTTTCTGTCGGTGTTTCGGTGGCGCTGTCTTCTCCAAAACCAAACATATCCATCAATTTATCAGTTACTTCTTGGTCAGAAACGCTGATATTTGCTTTCTTCGCCTCTTCATCCAAGATTACATCATAGGTTAATTGATTCAGAACCTGTTGCCCAAAATCCTTTTTCCCGTCCTCACCCAACAGTGTGATATATTGCTGATTGAAGGAATCATCGATGGGAATCCCATATGCAGAATAGATTTGAACTATATAGTTATATTCTTGAATTGTTTCAAATCTTTTATATTTTGCAGCTTCAACAAATTGATCAGCCGTTATATCAACGCCATTAATCGTCGCTACTATTTCCCCTTCAGCGGATACAGGTAAATTAAAGTTCAATATGGTAACTAATGATAAGAGAAAAATAAATAGAGTAATAATGTTATTTTTTTTCATGAGCTATTCCTTTATACGTTTTATATATATGTAGTTCATTGTAAAACTTATTTACGATTCTATAATTAAAGTTTCATTAAAAAAGGAATTAAATACCGAATTACACAAATCGTAATCTGGTGCACTTAGGTAAATAAACAACCTCAGCTGAATTTTCATTACCAAGATTGTTTTTATGATCGATTCTTATTCATTTGAAGTCGGAATTTCTAAATCAGCTTCATCGGCTACTTTTTTTACGGACTTTTTAAATAAGTCTTTACCTTCTTCTAAGCTTTCTTTTCCTTTTTTCGTAATCTCATTTGCATGCGATTTCGTCGTGGAAGCTATATCATCCATTAAATCTTTTGCATCTTTCGCGACGATTTCTGCTTGTTTATAAACCTCATCCATTGATACATTCGCTTTTTCTACAAACTCATCTTTCTTATTACGAATTATTTGGCGGGTTTCTTCTCCGGATTTTGGTGCGTAAAGAATTGTTGCAATCGCTCCGGCTATTCCTCCGACGATAAAGCCAATAATAAATGATCCGAAATTATCATGATCTGCCATTTTAACTCCCTTTCTTTTCTTCTTTCTTTGGAATCAGAATCTTAATGATTTTATTTATACCAGCTATTTTAGCATGTGTATCGATAACAGGTGATACAGCTTTATCTCCTAAAAATGAGACAGTCCCTTTAATATCATTAACGGTTTCCTTCGTGGATTTTAGAATTGGTTTTACTTCATCCTTTATTAAATTTGTCAGATTGATGATCTGAATAAATAGGAGAATTGTCATGACAGCTAAAAGGATGAAGCTGAAAACGAATAAAACAACGGATATGTTTTTTACCAATTCACTTGTTTCGGGCGTACTGCATACCATCATATAAATAATGGCTGAAATAGCAACGAGAATAAATAATCCTAAGAAAATGATCCCCTTATTACTTTTTTGTTTTTTTACAGGATCAGATATTTTTACGACTGTTTTATTTGAATTTTCTAAATCGTTATTCATACATAAACCTATTGAAATTTCTTTTTTTCATTATACACTAGTTTAAAATAGTGATTTTTCCCCTACGAAGATAAAGAGCCAAATTTTTAGCGAGATGTCTTTCAATAATTAGTTAAGTGACCGAAATGTAATACTGAACAATATGCGATTAAGGGATTATTTTTGGGCTTGGTTTTTTTGTGTTTATTTATACATTATAATTTTCAAAGGTGTGGTTGCTAATCCATTGAAAGGAGTCAAATATGAATGATGATCAAAAGGAAAGTTTATTCTTGGCAATTGTTCAATCCCAAGATGTCGATATGGCAGTGCAATTACTTTCGGAAATAAATGTTGATATTTATAAACTACCAAGCGTCGGTGGATTTCTTGGACGAAAAAATGCTACTTTGCTGATTCGGACATTGCCTGAAACTCGAGATAAAGTTCTAGAATTACTGAAAAAATCATGTCAACAAAGGATCGAATATATTGCTATACCGCTTGAAAGTGCATCCATGCCATTACCTACTCCCACTCCGATAACCGTAGGCGGCGCAATTATATTTGACCTGGAAATTGAACATTATGAGGAGCTATAAAAATGAAACTGATAATAACAGTAATACCTGATTCTTGTACTGATACCGTTTCTTTGGCATTGACAAGTCAAAAATTTCGTGTCACTCAAATTGCATCTACCGGAGGATTTCTAAAGAAGGGAAATGCGACCTTGTTGATCGGTGTCGAAGATGACCAAACGGAAAAAGCTTTGCAGATCTTACGAGACAACGTCGACAAAACAGATTCGAATCAAAAAGGAGTAGTATTTGTTATTAAAGTAGATCAATTTATACACTTTTGATCTTGGATTCTAAAAGATACAACGATTTATCGGAAATATCGTATAGTTATTTAGAAGGACATAAAAAATAGTGAGTGAAACTAAAAAGGAGAAAAATGGACATATCAACCGCTTTTACATTTGTTAAAAATGATAAAGATTGGATAACAAAGGTTCTTATTACCGGATTGATCAGTCTGATTCCGATTGTGGGGCAGTTATATTTAGCCGGGTGGTCAATGGATATTGCAAAGCGATATACGGTTGATAGGACCGTTTTATTGCCCGACGTAAACTTTGGCCAATATATTAAAATAGGCTTTAAATATTGTGTTGTGAATCTTGTTTATGCTTTGCCTATAATCATCCTAGCTGTGTTTACAAGTTTTTTCACATCTGTTTTTATGAATTCGGATTCAGAAGGAATACAGTTTTTCGGAGCGGCATTAAGTTGCGGAATGTCATTTATTTATTTTATTCTCGGATTAGCGATATCAATCTTTGCTTATGCGGGTATTATGCGATTGATTGAAAATGAACAAATGAAAGATGCCTTTAATTTTGCAGAAGTCTGGAAAATGGTAAAAAAATCACCGAAAACTTTTATGCTGCTTCTCTTACTCAGCCTGCTCGTATCTTTGATCTCTTCGTTAGGCTTGGTCGTATGTTTTATCGGTGTAATATTTACAACACCTTATGCTATGGCGGTTTGGGGATATTTATTTGGACAGGCAAAAGTTGAAATTGATGAGATGCAGCAAGTTGTTTCAGAATGATCGATTCGAAAATTTGGCAACAAAAAAGAACTGGCATTTCTTCAGTTCTTTTTTGTTGCCAAATTCTAGTATATAAAAAATACTATTGTTATGGAAAAATAAAATATTTGATCCCATCAAGTTCACAAATATTCCCTTCCCAATTTTTTTCGGCTACAGAAATTGTCTCTTGATCCAATAATATATAAATCGTTTTCGCTTCAAATTTTTTCGTGAGGATTAATTCAGAGATTGGAATGTTTTCTCCTCCGAAAATGTTTTTGATTCCTCTGGCATTGGCGCTGCGATTAAATGTGATTTTATTTTCGATTGCCATTAAAGCAAACGCATCAATTATTTTTGAATCTCCTTCCGTAATAGCGAGATGTTCCACATTTTCAAATATATCGTTCCATTGATCTTGCGAAAGTTGAGTAGCGACCTCCCGATCAGTAATCTGATGAAAACGATTTTGATAGGAAAGGATAAAATCCGAAAAATCAATGATTTGGATCACAAAGCACAGCGTAACAATTGCTGTAAAAATCGGTCTGAATTTTTTATTTTTCTTTGCGTATCGGGAAAAAAGAACGAATGATGTTAATAAAGCAAGATAATAGAAAGGCCAACTGAGCCTTCCGGAAGATCGAAAGATAGATAGCTTTGATAATATGTTTTCAGGTAACGGAAACGATAAAAGAACATGATTATCCCAGGTAATATGATTTGAAAGAGGGATAATAAGATAAATGATACAGACAACAAAATAAATCCAACTGTTTTTTATTATTTTCACTGAGAGAAAAAGTAAGGATAAAAGGAATAAACAAATTAATCCCAACCCCCAATAATTAAANNGGATTTATAAAAGCATTCAAATTCATCGATAATTCGCCAAAACTTGTCGTTTCCGGTTGAATATATTGATATCCGAGCAAAAAATAACAAATGAATATTGTTAAAATTACGAAAAGGCAAGTTTTAACTATTTTCCACCATGCAATTTGTTTTTGGATCATTCGAATCATTTGAAGCAAAAAAATCAACCCTATCATAGGAAGAAAATAAATGTGAACCATCATTACAAGAATAATATTTAATATCCAAGCGATTGAATTCCATTTTTTGTTCCAATTTATTGCATTGAAGATGGCAAATAATATGAGCCAATGAGCAGCTAAGGTATCATGGATAGCAGCTCTTTGTAATATTACTGGATTCAGGATTGCAAATGCTGAAAAAAGGATAGAAAAGATCGAGTTTTCTGTAATTTTAAATGCAATAAGTGCAGAAAACAGCCCTTGAAGTCCGAAACAAAGAGTTAACCAAATTCCATTAAATTGAAATTCAGGAGGAAGAACATTACGAAATAATTTAAAAAAAGCACAAAGCAATGGGTTTGAATCCGTAATTATTACTGATGATCCAACCGGGTAATTCAAATTCCGCATAAAGAGGAAATATCTTGTCCAAGGGAATTCACGGAAAAAACGCCAACCGATATAATGTTGAAAATTGTCTCCCCCCCCGTATTTCACCCAAATTGTATCAAGCGGATTAATATTTTTTACGCCAAAGATCATAATAAAAAACAGGATCCCCAATAAAAAACATGAAGAGAAAAGGACAATTTTTCGGAGAGTGGATATGGTTTTCTTTTTTTCCAAAAAAACCTCGCAACAGAAATTTGAAAATTTCGTATTTATAGTATAAAACAACAGCAAGGGGAAGCAAATGGATTTTACACGAGCAATTACATATGTCTTTCGAGAAGAGAAGTGGTGGAAAAAACTATTGATTACCGGTCTTATATCGGTGATTCCAGTGGTCGGATTAATTTATCTGATCGGTTGGATCTCTGAGGTTGTTCTACGCGTCAAATGGGGAGATTATTCTATATTACCTGAAAAACCTTCATGGAGTTTTCTGAAAGAAGGAATAAAACTGTTCCTTACGAGTCTGATATATATAATTCCTTATTTGATTATTTCATTATTCATTCGATTTATCAGCTGGGGTTGGAGTTTGATATTCGGCGGGGTGATAGAAAAATTCGGAGTTGGATTTTTCGGTTTCTTAAATGATGCGGTAGCACTTGTGTACTTTTTTATTTTCCTGTATATTATTCCGGCAGTTTTTTATTTGTATCTCGACCATAAAAATGTTCGCGATACACTAAATTTCAAACGGGTCTATCAGATGATTAAAAATGACAGCAAGACTTTTTTAAGCCTATTAATTTCAATAATTTTAGCCATCATTATTGCCAGTATCGGTGTTTCTTTATTCTATATCGGAGTGATATTTACAATTCCTTTTGCGGCGTCTTTTTATGCCCATCTTTTGGGGCAGGTTAGCAGGGGTTATTAGACTTTTATTAGAAAAATGCTCAACTCCCGATTTGAAGCGATCTTTCAAAGTCGTTTCGTTTATACTTAACTCTAGAAACGAGACAGGTTGGGATGTTGAAGGATGAAACAATATTCAATTGGCAAAATAATTTTCTCAGTATTATTTACTGCTGCAATAACCGCAACTGTATTGATTTATTTCACTCCGGGGCAGGATATTAATAAATACTTAAATGAAAAGCAAATTGAATCAAATGAAGTATATTTTGAAAAAATGCCGACATTATTACCGAATGAACAAAGTCGAATCGGAATTGTTTCCGGTCATTGGGGATATGATTCCGGCCATGTTTGCCCGCCGGAATTAAATAATATACGTGAAGTTGATGTGGCATTAAGAATATCGACGCTTGTCCGAGATATGCTAAGTAATCAAGGATACACGGTAGATCTTTTTAAGGAATTTGACCCAAAATTAAAGAATTATACAGGATTAGCTTTGTTATCAATTCATACAGACACATGTGAATTTATTAATAACCAAGCTTCCGGTTTTAAAGTCACAAGTATCGGCAAAGTCAGTTATCCGGTTGAATCGACAAATTTGAATAATTGTTTGATTGATCGATTTCAAAGAAGAACGAATTTGAATTATTTAGGAAATACTATTTCCTCCGATCCGGAAGAATTCTATGATTTTAGTGAGATTAATGAATATACGACTGCTGCTATTATGGAAGTGGGATATCTGAACTTAGATTACAGAACGTTGACGGAAAAAACCGATTCTGTCGCAAAGGGAATTGCGGATGGGATACTCTGTTATATAAATAACGAGTCCGCGACAACTTCCGTGGAAGCAAACAAACCTATTGTATATAATCCTTCACAACCTGAAACAAAGACAAAATTTATATTACCGGGGGTTGAGAATATTACTCCTTAAGAGGAATGAAAGGAATGATATGGCAATTCATGCATTGTTTTCGGGATTGATTTCAGATGAAAACGATCAAGTTGTAGAAACGGAACAAGTCGGATCAGAAATGTTTTATGTGGTAAATGATGCCGGTTTTCGACATTATATTTCATCAGAAGACGTTGATCGGCAAGTATTAAAAACTTTTACGGATCAAATAGAAGGGAAGGAAGATTTTCTAAGCGAGCAAGCTGCAAGCATGTTAGGACAAGATGATATTTTTACGGTTGCAATTCTAAAAAATCAAATGCAAAATATCGATCAAAATTTAGAATCTATTTTTAAGACAGGGATTCCGGAAGAAGTTCGTTCTTATTTAGGAATGATGGGGCTTTCCATAAAAATCAATTACCATGGTGAAGTGACCGAGATAAATTATCCATCCAGAGGAGACGATGAATAAAGAAGAGTATATAAAAAAGAAAGCTTTATAAAAAAATTGAAATGGGCAGAGAAAATATTATCGATGTTGATGAACTAAATTTTGAAGAAGAAGTCATTGATTATTCAATGAATTCTGTTGTTATTCTTAATTTTTGGGCTCAGTGGTCAAAACCGAGTTTAGAATATAAGAAAATATTGGAATCGATTGTCATTCATTCAATAGGGCAAATCAGATTAGCTCATGTAAATGTAGATAGCAGCCCATTACTCTCATCCAAATTCTCTGTCTATACCTTGCCGACAATCAAAATAATTCTGATGGGAAATATCGCGGGAGAATTAATAGGCTATCAACCGGAATTCCGGATCGTGAGTCTGTTGAATTCGATACAAATTCCGGATCCCATTCAATTAAATATTGAAAAAGCCAATGCATTATTAAAAGAAGGCGATTATCAATCAGCCGCGGATTTATTCCATGAAATTATCGAATTAAGAGGTCAAGATCCGGAAGCACAATATGGATTGGCAGTGGCAGATATTCATTTAGGAAAAGCTGTTGATGCATATTATCTTTTGAAAGATTTTCCGGCAAGTAAAAGGTACAATGACGCCGAAAAATTACTTCCTTTAGCAAAGGCATTATCCCAATATGTCGAAGGAAAACTTCCTGAAAATTCTGATTCGGATTTTGCTTTTATTGCTGCGATGCGTTTTGTGATGGCAAATAAATACTATCAAGCGATTGACGGTTTACTTGAGATCATTAAACAGAATCGCAATTACGGAAACGGCATTGCTCATAAAGCAGTGCTTGCATTGATTGAATTGCTTAATGATGACGATCCGCAAAAGAACTTATATCGTTCAGAACTGGCTTCAATCCTGTTCTGAAAATGATTTTATAAATTTCGAACGAGTTCTTTAAATTCTGTCCAATCATCTTCGAAGAAATAGAGTGTGGCTCCGATTATCTCCATACTGTAAACTAAATCTCCGTTTTCCGTTTTTTCGCAACTGAGATAATAATCTTCCGTTTGAGCCAATTCGCCCGTTTTATCCTTTTCAGTATTAATAAAAAGGTTTTTAAATTCGATGAATTGCTCCCATTCTTCGACAAAAAAATGAACAGTCAGATTATTTATATCCAGATGATAAGTTGTTTCACCATCCGGTTCATCGACTTTCCATGCAATAAAATTATCACTCTGTGAAATAATTTCAGGATTTAAATCTATCGAATTCATAATACCTCTTTATCTGTTCTTGTAATTTGACTAAATAATTATCCGAAAAAGCACTTATAAATTAACTTTTGTTTGATATTCGACTTGCCAACGAAAATATTACAAATAATGGATGAGATTTCACTTACATCCAAAATATTTACCATTCAAATTCTTAGCTCATTTTGAGAAACAAAATTTCCTCAAGAAAAACTCTCTTTATAAAACTTGGTTCATAAAAGAGAGTTTTTCAATTTTAGTTATTGACTATTAAGGATAAATCGCACAAGCCTCTGGGCTCCATAAAAACGGAAATACATCACACCAGAGATAATTACTGTCGATGTAAATTATGAAACCGATAATCGCTAAGATTAATACTAATACAATGCCTAAGATAATGTATAACTTCTTCTTTTTCGCATTTTCATCCTGTGAATTATCGGCTTGTTCATATTCCGCTGCCGGACCGTAACCTCCATATGGTTGTTGCTGATAATATCCCGCAGGGTATTGTTGCGCCGGACCTTGCGGATAGCCCTGATATTGGTATGGCTGTTGATATGAATCGGTGCCATAAGGAGCCGGATACGGCGGATATTGTTGAGACGGAGGATATTGTGATGGATATTGTGATGGATATTGTGACGCCTGGGGGTTATATTGTGCAGATTGGGGATTATATCCCTGTTGAGAAAAATATGGATCCTGTGGCCTATTTTCGTAATTTGTCGGATATGGCGGATAATAAGCCGGAGGTACTTGTCCCGGATAAGGAGATTGAGGTTGCGGTGAATTGGGTTGAAAAGGCACATTCGGATTCGGATAAAATGAATTCCTTTGTTGCGATTCATAAGGATTGAATCCGTATTGTTTGACAGATTCCGCATTTTCTTCATTTTTCGGAGAAGACGGAATATGATCAGAATCATTCTTAACTTGTTCTTCTGAGTTTAAACTCTCCATATCATGATCTTTGCGATTCATATTTATCTCTTGGTTCGGAATTCCGGAAACAGGCATATTTACAGGATTAGCCGGAACATATGGATTCTGATTTTGTTGCTGGAAAGATGGATTGTAATTTGTATCCCAGGCAGGAGGTTGATATGACGGAATCTGTTGTTGGGGTGCGTTGGGATATGCCGGATTATAATTCGGCGTTTGGTACGGAGGATAAGCGTTTTGCATCGAAGGCACTTTCTCCAAAACCAAAGCAACTTCTCCTCCTAAAACGATTACATCATTTTCAGCGATCTGAACAGGGGCTGTGACCTGCACATTGTTAACAGTTGTTCCGTTGGTTGAATTATTGTCAACTAACACAATTGCATCATAAGGTTGCGGATAAATCAATAAATGGACTCTTGAAACAGAACTCTCGGTCAAAACAATGTCGCAAGAAGGATCTCTTCCGATTTTAAATTCTTGCTTATTGATGACAAAAGCTTGACCGCGCAGAGAGCCAGAGTGTACACGGATTTGGAATTGATTACTCATAAATTTCTTACTCCCATTTTCATTCCGTCATTCACTACAAATCTTCGTAGTTATTTCGAGCAATTATAACATAACGATTTTTGTAAAGATTCTATTGCTATATAAGTAATAGATTGAAGAATGATAAATTTCATTTAAAAAATATCGTACCATATTTTTCCTTAATCAAATTATCAATCGCAAAATATCTGCCAAAAAGCAAAATAAAATGCAGCCTTCCAAAGAAGCTGCATTTTAATATTCCTCGGAACAGTATATGGAGAAGAATGATTATTACTTCTTTTCTCTGATAAATTTATCGATTCCGGCGGCTGCTTTCTTTCCGGCACCCATTGCTAAAATAACGGTAGCAGCTCCCGTAACGGCGTCTCCGCCGGCAAAAACTCCTTCGCGAGATGTGGCACCGGTTTCTTCGTCTATAATAATTCCCCCGTGATCATTTGTTTTGAGCCCTTCGGTTGTCATTTTGATTAATGGATTCGGGGAAGTTCCGATTGCAATGATTACCGTATCCACATCGAGAACGAATTCCGTTCCTGGTTTTTCGATCGGTTTCCTTCTTCCGGAAGCATCCGGTTCACCCAACTCCATTTTGACGCATTTCAAACCGGTGACAAATCTTTTTTCATTGCCGATCACTTCAACCGGATTATTCAGTAATTTAAAGATGATTCCTTCCTCTTTTGCATGTTCAACTTCTTCCTTCCGAGCGGGTAATTCTTCTTCGGAACGACGATATACAATATAGACTTCTTCCGCTCCCAATCTTTTTGCACAGCGAGCGGCGTCCATCGCGACATTTCCTCCGCCTACCACCGCAACTTTTTTGGAATTTACAATCGGAGTGGCACTGTCTTTTTGATAGGATTTCATTAAGTTGATTCGGGTAAGAAATTCATTGGCGGAATAGACACCGCTCAAATTTTCACCTGGAATATTCAAAAATCTTGGCGACCCGGCACCTGAACCAATGAAAACCGCTTCAAAACCATGTTCAAATAATTCGTCAATCGTAAACGATCGGCCGGCGACAACGTTCAAAATAATTTTTACTCCCAAATCTTTTAATTTATCAATTTCTTTTTGAACGACCGATTTCGGAAGACGAAATTCAGGTATTCCATATACCAAGACACCTCCCGGAAGGTGAAGTGCTTCAAATATCGTTACTTCATATCCCATTTTCGCAAGGTCACCAGCACAGGTAAGCCCGGCCGGACCGGATCCGATAATCGCTACTTTATGACCATTCGGAGTTGGTTTTTCGACTTTTGTCGAAGGCAAGGAGTTGTGATAATCAGCGACAAATCGTTCCAATCTGCCGATTCCGACCGGTTCTCCTTTTATACCGCGAACACAATATTTTTCACATTGATTTTCCTGGGGACAGACTCTTCCGCAAACAGCTGGGAGAGAACTGGTCTGATTAATTATTTGATATGCGCCCTCGTAGTCTTTTTCCGTTATTTTTTTTATAAATTCCGGTATATTGATGTTAACGGGACAACCATTGACACACGGTTTATGTTTGCAATTGAGACATCTTGCGGCTTCGTCCAAGGCAATTTCTTCGGTATATCCTAAGGCTACTTCCCGAAAATTTTTATTTCTTACTTCGGGAGGTTGGGATGGCATTTCATTTTTTTTAGGTGACATATTGGGCATGATCAATTTACCTCTTGTTTGAATAAATTACAGGTTTTTTCGTAAGCATGACGTTCAATATCCCTGTATAGCGAAGTTCTCGCAATTACTTCATCAAAATCCACTTGATGTGCATCAAACTCCGGACCGTCGATACACGCAAACTTCGTTTTTCCACCGACAGTCAATCGACAAGCTCCGCACATACCTGTACCGTCTACCATAATCGGATTCATGCTTACGATTGTTTTTACCCCGTAATCTTTTGTGAGTTTTGCCACAAATTTCATCATAATCAACG
>DCTP01000100.1:1664-3654 GCA_002329625.1 Leptolinea sp. UBA1437 | reverse complement strand
TGAAATTGAAAAAGCACATCCCGAAGTTTGGAACACGCTGTTGCAAATCTTGGATGACGGGCGTTTAACCGACGGACAGGGAAGAGTAGTCGATTTCCGAAATACCGTGTTGATTATGACCAGCAACTTAGGTACCGAATATATTAACCGCGGCGGAACCTTGGGTTTCATTGGATCAAAAGATGAGGCCGAAGATCGGGAAGCCAAACTGAAAGTGGATAAGGCGCTGAAATCAACCTTCAGACCGGAATTTTTAAACCGGATCGATGAAATCATCATGTTCTCCAAATTATCACTTGATGACATGAAAAAGATCGTCGATATCCAGATGGAAGAAGTTCGTCAGCGCCTCAGTGAAAACGGGATTGAATTTGAGCTGGACGATGATGCCCGGCAATGGCTGGCGACCATCGGGTATGTCCAGGCATTCGGCGCACGTCCGCTGAAGCGGGCTCTTCAGAAATACGTGGAAAGCCCGATCTCAACCAAGTATTTGGGCGGAGAATTGAAGCGAGGCGATAAAATTCAAATCAAAAAGAAAGCGGATGCCGAAGAATTAGAGTTCTTGAAGCAAATCTGATCAATGTCACTTAAACCGCGAGAATCAAAGGAAAACACCGGTTTACTGGCAAGCCACATCCTACGCTTGCTGAAAGGGTTGGGGATTCTCGCGGTTTGTCTTTTAATTTGCTGGTTTTTGTTTGGCCGTTACAAGATAATTCCGATTATCGCCGGTATTTCCATCGTCATTTTTTTGTTCTATTGCATCTATGTTTTTGCCGATTTGAGAATCAAACCGCCGATCAAAGCTGATCGACGAAATCGTCCGCCGAAACCGGCGGTCTACTATATCAGTGAATATACTCCGACCGCTTATTCCTATGTGAAACAAAAGAAGAGCAATGCGGCCGAAAGAGAGGGAACGGTTTATAGGGCACATTGGGCATATTTTGTCCGACAGGCGATTATCCCCATCCTTTTGTTATTATGTTCACTCGCCACCATCGTTGTCGGAATCACTCGGGAATGGGAATTATTTGAAGTTTTCGAGATAAAAGCAGCATTATTAATTCTCGTTGTTGTTTTTATTTTTTGGATTATTTACGCCTTGATTGATTGGTCGAACGATCTGTATTTTGTCGGTGACGAACGGATTGCGGATATCAGTCGGAAACCATTCGCGAAAAAAGAAGTAACCATGACTTTAATCAGCAAAATCCAAAGCGTTCAATATAAAAAAAGCGGGATTTTTCAATACCTTTTTGATTATGGAACAATAAAAATATTATCAGGTGAATCAGAGCTTCTATTTGTTTATGTTCCTCACCCCGATAAAGTCCAATTGGAAATCATTAAACAAATGGAAGTAAATGATGCAAAAAAGCAATTTAATGATCCGGAAAAGCAACCGGTTATTCAAAATGACCTAACAGATTCACCGATTCATTATTTTAATCGGAAGGCTGCAAAAAATCGGTTAGAATAATTATTCGTTAATATTAAAAAGTTTTCGGCCGAAGTTCACTCGAGAACTTCGAGCCTCTGAGACCAAAAGGAAAATATGATTCTGGAAGTAAAACAGACCGGCGATCCGATTTTGAGGCGGAAAGCCCATAAAATAACACGAATTGACGCATCCATCCGAAAATTAGCTTCGGATATGTTGGAAACCATGCGGGAAAATAATGGCGTCGGATTAGCCGCGCCTCAAATCGGTGAATCGATCCGTCTGATTGTGGTGGAATATCCGGAAAATGAAGAAATAGAAGATTCGCCTTTAATCTCTTACAAATTGATCAATCCGGAAATTACCTGGATGTCGGAAGAAAAGACGATAGGGGTTGAGGGATGTCTTTCTTTCAGAGGATTGGCAGGTGAAGTGGAACGGGCCGATTCCGTGAAAATTCGAGCATTAAACATTCATGGCAAACCGTTAAATATTACAGCCAACGGATGGCTTGCCCGAATCTTTCAACATGAAATCGATCAT
>DCTP01000100.1:0-1649 GCA_002329625.1 Leptolinea sp. UBA1437 | reverse complement strand
CATAACGAATAATCCACCGATATCATAATTTCGTTTGGCACGCCGCCTCCCGTCGGGAGAAGGAAATTTCTTTCGGGGATGGCTTTTTTTAATGTCCTATGATTGGTATGTTCAAAAATCACACTTTATTAAAACCGATTATTTGTAGGGGACGGCGTCCTCGACGTCCCGGTTTATCGTAGGGGACGGCGTCCTTGCGAAGCACGCCGAGGTACGAGGTGCTGACGTCCCGTGATTGGTATATTCAAAAATTACACTTTATTAAAAACAATCATCTGTCGGGGACGGCGTCCTCGCCGTCCCGAATTGAATATTTGTTTGAAATGGCGTCCTTGCGAAGCACGTCGAGGTTTGTAGGGGATGGCGTCCTCGACGTCCCGTGATTGGTATATTCAAAAATTACGCTTTATTAAAATCNNGGGAATTTCTGTAGGGGACGGCGTCCCCGACGTCCCGCGAATTGTATTTATCAATCCCCTCTCTTCTTTCAAATTCATCGTTTCATCCGTTGCTATATAAATCGTAAATTACGAATACTTTCTTTTAGCTTATTTCTGTGCTTTTATTGTCGTTTCGGGAGGTCGGGGACGCCCTCCCCTACAAAAATCGGCTTTGAAAAAATGACAAAATTTGTTGCCTATGACAAAATAGGAAAATTATCGCATCCTATCAATAACTTATTATTCCTCTTGTAAATCTAACCTTTTTACAAGCGCACAAAGATGAGCATTATAATCAAGAACATGGATCAGCCAATCAGAAAGACAAATCGATTAAAAGATTACGATTATAGCCAAAATGGTGCATACTTTATAACGATATGCACGGATAAACATCGGAACCTATTCAGGAAACCAAATCTTATAAGAGTTTTTCACAATAACGGAAATCTTTTGTATTCCAATGATTTATTTTCGCAATATGGATTAATTGTTGAAAAGATCATTCAATCAATTAATGAAAGTTATAAAGATATTAATATTGATAAATATGTAATTATGCCGAATCATATGCATATGATTATTTTCATAACAAATGATGAAAAGCTATCGAATATTTTACAACACGCAAATGAAAGAATTCCATTTTTAGTTTCAACTCTTAAACGATTTTCCAATAAAGAATGTGGTTTTTCGATGTGGCAGCGGTCTTATTATGACCATGTGATTCGTGATCAAAAAGATTATGAGAATATTTGGCAGTATATTGAAGACAATCCTATAAAATGGTTGGAAGATGAATATTACCAAGAAAATGAATAGAACAAGACATTTTTTCGGTTATGAACCTGATGAATATGAATTTTGAAAATACCAAATTAAGTCATTGTGATTTGCATTCGATAAAAATGCAAAAGAATATAAGTTTGAATAAACATGATAAGTGCGTTGAGGAAGATGACGATATTTCCCAGTATGGAGAAAGACGGATCTACAATAAAAAAAATAGCATGATTAACTTAGTGTTCACCAGACATTAGCATCTCGTATCTCGGTGTGTTTCGCAAAGATACCATTTCAAACAAATATTCGATTCGGGACGTCGAGGACGCCGTCCCCTACAGATAATTGGTGTTACCAAAGGGTACTTTTTGAATTTGCTAATCACGGGATGTCAGCACCTCGTACCTCGGCGTGCTTCGCAAGGAC
>DCTP01000052.1 GCA_002329625.1 Leptolinea sp. UBA1437 | reverse complement strand
CGCGTTGCGGGACGCCGTCCCCTACAGTTGAAAGGGCGGGACGTCGCGCCTCACAAACATGGCACGCGTTACGAGACGCCGTCCATTACAGAATTTATTCATGGGTAAACTGGTATACGCGACAGAAAAGTTGATATATTCAAAAAATTCTTCCGGTATTGAGAAAGCTTGATTGATAACCCTTTAAAATCTTGTCGTTTTCATACATTACACGTTTTTAGGGGGTTCTTCTTCGAACGTTTTGGCAAATCGTCAGCGATGAAAGACCCAACAACGAGCGGAATCGGAAATGTTTGAATCGACCGAAATAATTATATTCTCATGAAGAAAAAGGGAGGCTAGTGGGGGTCGAACCCACAACCCTCTGATCCACAGTCAGATGCTCCGCCATTGAGCCATAGCCTCCGTAGTTCCGCAATAGTATACCACAATTCACAGTGAATCGATAAATATGGGTATTCCTCTTTCCCCTACCAAATCATCAAATCATTATAACTTTTGCTCTCGATCCATAATCACTAACGTAATATGAAGATTTATGACAGATTAAAAGGATATCTATGCAATATGAAGAAATCGTTCATCGAAGTTCCGAAGAATTCATTTATCCCAGCATTCTGTCAAGCTTAATAGTTCGTTTAACAACAAAACGGCAAGACCTAGATACATCTGAAATCTGTTCTTGGAATCGATATACAAACATCGTAAAGGCACAGCCCTTACGAGTGGTTTATCGTGATGCTAATCATGAAGATTTTCGTACCCAGCTTTATTTTGAAAGAGCCGGTGGTTTCATGCGATAATATTTCAGACCGATCAACACCAGGGGGCAGATCTGCTTCTTTGTCGATTATGGGTTAACCGATGACCTGCAAAAAAGGTTCTTTGAGCATTACAATACGAATAAAAAGGCAGTAATCCGAACGCCGGATTGGGTAAATGGGATCATCTGCTGTCAGATTTTTCCCGAACATTTCATACAAGGGCTTGATCAAAAATCCCACAATCCCTAGATGTATCGAGCAGCCAACCTGCCTTGGATAACTACTTTTATGGAGCTTTGCTTGGAGTAGTGACATAATCACACCATACGGAAAAATCCGGATGACTCTACCCGTGATGGGTTTCAAAATTTTGGAATAAGAATCAGCATTTTCTATTCCTTCCAAAGTCAGCCGGACAAATGCTTTTATAATTGGCATTCATCCAAGCATTAAATTTTAATTTGTTTAAACAGATATGGGAGGTTGGACTTGAAATTATTGGAAGATCGAATCTTAAGAGACGGCGTCGTAAAGGGCGGCAATATCCTAAAAGTAGATAGTTTTCTAAACCATCAGATTGATGTCCATCTTTATGATGAAATCGGAAAAGAACTTTACCGACTTTTTAAAAATGAACCGGTCACAAAAGTTCTGACCATCGAGAGTTCCGGAATCGGTCTGGCTGTCGCAGCAGCCAGAGAATTCGGCGTCCCGGCGCTGTTTGCGAAAAAGAATCGGACAAAAAACATCGATGGTGAAGTTTATTCTTCGGCAGTGGAATCGTTTACCACCGGCATTACCTACACGATAATTGTCTCCAAACATTTTCTCGGACCGCAGGACCATGTGCTGATTGTGGATGATTTTCTGGCGAACGGCAACGCGCTTTTGGGTTTGATAGAAATTGTTGAACAATCGCATGCATCTTTGGTCGGTTGCGGAATTGCCATCGAAAAAGGTTTTCAAAGTGGTGGAAAAACGATAAGGGAAAAAGGTATCCGGGTCGAATCGTTAGCCATCATTGATAAAATGGATGAGAACGGAATTGTCTTCCGCCCGCAATAATTTATTCGGAGATGACAGCCATGAATCCAACAGGCAAAATTCGAGCGTGAGAAGCAAATAAATCAGCTGTTCAATTAACTTCCGAAGTCATCGTTTTTATTTACTAACAAGGAATATATATTCATGATGCATCAGACTGTTCTAATTCTCGACTTTGGCGGCCAATATAAAGAGCTCATCGCTCGCCGCGTGCGCGAATGCAATGTTTATTCGGAAGTTTATCCGGGTGATATTTCAATCGAAAAGATTAAAGCGCTGCGCCCAATCGGTATCATACTGACCGGCGGCNNCTCATTCTGTCTATGCGAAGGATGCGCCTAAGCCGGATGCCGAACTCTTTCACCTCGGTATTCCTATTCTTGGCATTTGTTACGGCGCACAGCTGATCGCTCAAATGAATGGTGGCTGGGTAGAACCCTGTTCAATCAGCGAGTATGGCCAGCGGAAAATTAAAATCAAGGCAGATAGCCCGCTATTTGAAGGTTTGGATAAAGAACAGATTGTCCTCATGAGCCACACAGATCAAATTCAGGAATTACCTGAAGGTTTTTTCGTAACCGCATCATCGGAAACCTGCCCGAATGTCGCGATTGAATCGGTTGAAAAATCCCTTTATGGAGTACAGTTTCATCCCGAAACCGAACTCACCATCCACGGCGAACAGATAATTCGCAATTTTCTTTACCAAATCTGTCATGCTGAGGGTGACTATACACTGAAGAATTTTATCGGGGAACAGATACGATCTATTCGGGAACAGATCGGAGATGAAAAAGTAATTCTCGGACTTTCTGGAGGTGTCGATTCTGCTGTCTGTGCAGCTTTGTTGGCAGAAGCGGTTCCTGGTCAAGCTATCTGTATTTTCGTTGATCATGGGATGATGCGAAAAAACGAAGGGAATGAAGTCGAAAAAGCTTTTGCAACAAAATCTTTGGAGTTTATTCGGGTTGACGCTGCGGATCGGTTTCTGTCAAAATTAGCCGGGGTCATTGACCCGGAACAAAAGAGAAAGATTATCGGAAATGAATTTATTCAGGTTTTCTCAGAGCAGGCTATGCTGCATGATGATGCCAAATTTCTTGCCCAGGGAACAATATATCCGGATGTGATCGAAAGCGGCAGCGGGAAAGCAGCGACGATCAAAAGTCACCACAATGTCGGCGGACTTCCGAAAGATCTCAATTTCAAAGGAATTGTCGAACCATTACGCTCCCTTTTCAAAGACGAAGTCCGACAACTCGGATCCGCTCTGGGATTGCCACAATCAATCGTCAACCGCCAACCTTTTCCGGGACCCGGATTGGGCGTGCGAATTATCGGTGAAATCACCCGTGAAAAACTCCATATATTACAGGAAGCGGATGCGAGATTCCGTGAGGAAGTAGAAGCGGACTGTGTTCCGGCTAATCAGTATTTTGCGGTTCTTACCAACCTGCGTTCTGTGGGAGTGATGGGAGACAGCCGGACATACGACTATACACTGGCATTACGCGCCGTGATCACCCATGACTTCATGACCGCAGAATATGCCCCCATTCCGCACACCACTCTTTCTCGTCTCTCCAAAAGAATCACAAATGAGGTAAAAGGGATTAATCGGATCGTTTATGATATTACCGACAAACCGCCTGCGACGATAGAATGGGAATAAAAACGCCGCAAACTTGCTTGATTGATCAGTTTCCAGCGTTTTGCTTCGCCTATTGACTCGATTTTGAAGTGTTTTCTCCATTCGATGGCGCTGTTTTAGCTGATATATAACACAGCTACTATCTGCGAATAGTGGCTTTTCTTTTTCATTTTTTTCAG
>DCTP01000016.1:4286-10738 GCA_002329625.1 Leptolinea sp. UBA1437 | reverse complement strand
TGATGTCGGCATCCAAAATGGCGGCATGATAACCGAGTTTTTGCATTTTCACCGCCAGCATGGATGTCACCAGGGATTTACCCACTCCGCCTTTTCCGCTCATAATGCCGATCACGTGGTCGATACGGCTCATGGAATGGGGATTTTCATGCAAATCGGTTGGTTTCCTTTGCCGGCTGTTACAAGATTCTTCACAATTGCTGCAATCATGATTGCACTGATCACTCATGAGTTGAACTCCTTGAGGGTTATTGAATTTTTATCTTCCAGCGCTTAATGATACCCGCAAATTTTCAAAAAAGACGATTTTCTCGGAGATCAAAAAAAGATGGATACCTTTGAGGCATCCATCTTTTTTGACTATTAATTAAAGTCTCGGTTTAGTATTCGGGAGCCGGAGCGGGAGCCGCTTTTTCCGGTTCCGGAATGTCAGTAATCAACGCTTCGGTCGTCAGGATCATCGCGGCGATAGAGGCTGCGTTTTCAAGTGCCCCGCGGGTCACTTTTGCCGGATCGATTACACCGCCATCAACCATATCAACATACTCGTCTTTCAGCACGTCGTAGCCGATCAACTTGGACTTCTTGGCTTTTTGTTGGGCACGGATATTCGCGATAACGACCGATCCGTCTTTTCCGGCGTTTTCGACGATTCGATGAGTGGGAACCGTCAAAGCTTTGCGGACAATATTAACACCGGTCTGAACATCTTCGTCCTTGAATTTCAGCGCTTCGACCTTCGGAATCGCGTTGAGCAGTGCAACGCCGCCACCCGGAACAATACCTTCTTCGACTGCCGCACGGGTTGCCGAAAGAGCGTCTTCAACACGGTGTTTCTTTTCTTTCAATTCGACTTCGGTTGCGGCACCGACGCGAATGATCGCAACGCCACCGGATAATTTCGCCAAGCGTTCCTGTAATTTTTCCCGATCGTAATCGCTGGTAGTCTTATCGATTTCAACACGAATCTGATCAATACGGGCTTTAATCTCGCCGGCATCGCCTTTACCGCCGACAATAGTCGTATTGTCTTTATCGGAAATTACCTTTTCACAGCGGCCGAGATCGGAAAGCTGTGCGGTTTCTAATTTACGGCCTGTTTCTTCGGAAATGACGGAAGCGCCGGTTAAAATTGCGATATCCTGTAACATTTCCTTGCGGCGATCACCGAAGCCGGGAGCTTTGACAGCCAAAACATTCAGCATGCCGCGTAGTTTGTTCAGTACCAAAGTGGCTAAGGCTTCGCCGTCGACATCTTCGGCGATGATAACCAGATCCCGTTTACCGGTCTGAACCAGTTTTTCGAGAATCGGAACCAAATCTTGGGCCGCGGAAATTTTCTTGTCATAAATCAGAATATAAGGATCGTTGATAACGGCTTCCATCTTATCCGTGTCGGTCATAAAGTAGGAACTGATATAACCGCGATCGAATTTCATTCCTTCTACGTATTCTGTTTCGAATTCGAGGCCTTTCGATTCTTCGACAGTGATCACACCGTCTTTACCGACTTTATCCATCACATCGGCGATTAAGGATCCGATTGTCTCGTCTTGAGCCGAAATAGTCGCTACGTTTGCAATGTCATGTTTGGTTGTAATTTTAATAGACTGAGCCTTGATTTCATCCGATACAACTTTCGCTGCGGATTCGATTCCTCTCTTAATCAGCATCGGATTGGCTCCGGCTGCCAGTGATTTCAGACCTTCGGAAACGATCGCATGTGCCAAAACGGTGGAGGTTGTCGTACCGTCACCGGCGATATCATTTGTCTTGGAGGCGGCTTCCTTCAGAAGCTGTGCACCCATATTTTCAAACGGGTCGGGAAGTTCAATTTCTTTTGCAACAGTAACGCCGTCGTGAGTTACGGTCGGAGAA
This sequence comes from Leptolinea sp. UBA1437, assembly GCA_002329625.1. Lineage (GTDB taxonomy): Bacteria > Chloroflexota > Anaerolineae > Anaerolineales > Anaerolineaceae > Flexilinea. Next base: position 8,860 of record DCTP01000016.1, on the reverse strand, counting down.
CCGTATTTTCGATCAATCGCCACATTTCGGCCTTTCGGACCGAGTGTAGTTGCGACTGCGGAAGCAACGACGTCAATACCAGCTTTCAGATTTTTTCGTGCATCTTCACCAAAATATAATTGTTTTGCCATGGTTTATTCTCTCCTTCGAGTTCTATTGGTTTATTTAGTCGATAATTGCAAGGACGTCGGATTCCCGCAGGATTAACAATTTTTTACCGTCGACTTTAATTTCAGTTCCCGCATATTTAGCAAACAGAACGGTATCACCCGCTTTTACATCCATTTGAATACGATCACCCTTTTCATTGCGGTCGCCTGGACCGGCAGAAATGACTTTCCCTTTCTGGGGTTTCTCTTTTGCGGTTTCGGGAAGGACAATCCCTCCGGCGGTCATTTCCTCTTCCTCAATGGGTTCTACAACTAATCGGTTACCTAATGGTTTTAAATTCATTTTATTCCTCCAACTATGGCTTTTATTGTTCTTTTTCTTAAATTTAGCACTCTTTAATACTGAGTGCTAATGCACGACATATAATAATCCGCTAAAAAGAGATTGTCAAGGTGAAATTTATGATTCTAATAAAACTCTTACATTTCTTATGATCACATTTTCTCTATTTACAAAGTTTTCCTTCGACCATAAAATGGGGGTATGAAATTCGATGTGTTTACGTTACTCCCAGGTGTATTTGAGGATTACCTCAACAGCAGTATTTTATTAAAAGCACTGGAGAATCAGTTGATTGAAGTGGCCGTTCACGATATTCGTGAATGGGCGCCGGGAAAACACCATGTGACGGATGAACCGCCGTACGGCGGGGGTGGCGGAATGGTGATGAAACCGGAACCGGTTTTCAATGCCGTGGAAGCGGTTTTAGGAGATAAACCCGATTGTCCGGTTATTTTGTTGACGCCTCAGGGGAAGGTATTCGATCAGAAAACAGCTCAGAGATTGGCTCGGGAACCTCATCTGGCATTGATATGCGGCCGTTATGAAGGGTTTGATGAACGGATTCGTGTCCACTTGGCGACGGAAGAAATATCGATCGGTGATTTCGTGTTAACCGGAGGGGAATTGCCCGCGTTAGTCCTGATCGATGCGATCAGCCGAAATATACCAGGGGTATTAGGCGATCCGGACGGAGCGATGACCGATTCTCATTCGGAAGGGTTATTAGAGTATCCGCATTATACGCGTCCCGCGGTCTTCCGCGAATGGGAAGTGCCTTCCATACTGTTGAGTGGAAACCATGCCGCCATCGAAAACTGGCGTCGCGAACAATCGCTGGCACGCACTTTGGAACGCCGGCCGGAATTATTGGATCAGGCCGAGTTATCGGAAACCGATCGACAAATATTACAGAAATTGGGTTGGAAACCGAAAGAACGATCCGCCTGAAAAATCGTTTCGATCGCGGAGTTAATTCGAACCATATGCGGTGAGGAAATCTTCCGCGTATCGGCTGAAGGTACCCGAAAGGATCGCACGCCGCGATTGGCGAACGAGTTCTTCCAGTGTATGAATATTATGAATGGAAATTAAGGTGCCGCTGAGCATTTCTTTGGAAATTAGAAGGTGGCGGATATAACCGCGTGAAAAATGTTGGCAGGTGTAACAGTCGCAACCTTCGACGATTGGACGGGGATCGCGGGCGTATTGTTGATTGTTTAAATTAATGCGCCCCGTAAAACTCATGGCTGAACCGTGTCTTGCCAACCGAGTCGGCAAAACGCAATCAAAAATATCCACTCCGCGCAGAATTCCGTTAATCAAATCTTCGGGGGAACCGACGCCCATCAAATAGCGCGGTTTATTTTCGGGCAAAATTTCTGGGACGATATCCAAAACGGCATTCATTTCTTCCTTTGTTTCGCCCACGGACAGACCCCCGATCGCAAACCCGGGTAAATCAAAGGAGCTGACAAATTCCGCGGATTTTGTTCTTAGGTCGGGGAAAATACCGCCTTGCACGATTCCAAATAGCGCTTGTTTATCATTGGTTTTCGCATCGATGCAGCGCTGCAGCCAGCGGTGGGTGCGATCCATGGATTGGATGTTATATTCATAATCTTTCGGATTTGCGCATTCATCAAAAGCCATCATAATGTCCGCGCCTAAATTTTGCTGAACGGCGACGGATATTTCCGGGGTGAAACGGTGAACGGACCCGTCGATGTAACTTTTAAAGGTTACACCGTCTTCGTCAATTTTACGCATTCCGTCTAATGAGAAGACCTGAAAACCGCCGGAATCGGTCAGGATGGGTTTCTGCCAATCCATAAAGCGATGCAACCCTCCCATTTCTGCGATCAAATCATCTCCGGGACGGAGAAACAGATGATAGGTATTTGCCAAAATTAGCGTAGCGCCCGCTTCTTCCACTTGTACCGGAGTCAATGACTTAACGGTTGCCTGTGTTCCGACCGGAGCAAAAATCGGTGTCTGAAACGAACCGTGCGGTGTGTGAAATACCCCGGCTCGGGCTTTGCCGTCTTTGCCTTCTATTTCGAAGGGAAAATTATCCGAATTCATAACAGCGGCAATTGTACCATCTGCGGCGGTTTAAAAGTTTTTTTCCGGGAAGTCATAATTATTTTTATTCCGCTGGTTATCAGGAAGGATCGGTCGATTTCCGCGCCAGAGCTTTCTGCAAAAAAGTATCCTTTTGAACGACAAATCGCTTATGAATTCCTCTGCCGATCTCCCCTTTTTCATCAAAGACACTGATCTCAAAGGTCAGCATGCGGCGATCGATTTCGATCAGCGTGCTTTCGCAGGAAATTTTCATTCCCAGCGGAGAAGGGGCGAGGTGCTCGACTTCCAATCGGACCCCGACCGTTGTTGTACCGGGCTCAAGATACGGCTGCACACTCTCAAGCGCAGCGGACTCCATTAATGCAATCATAGCCGGGGTACCATAGACTTGCAAATCTCCGCTGCCGAGATGGGCTGCGGTATTTTCGTTTGTGACCATCTCCGTTTTTGTGCCTTTTATACCGATGTTCAACATTGTTTCATCCTTTCTGATTTAATCTTTCAACAGCCAATCTTCCGCCTGCTCAAAATCTTCGAACAAACGGAACATGTGTCCGCGGTTTGTTTCGATCATGAAATCCTTGAATTTTCCGCGGACTTTCGCAGGCTCGATCACCGCAGCCGCTCGAATCCGATAGTTGACAAGTTTTTGTAAGACCAATCCCGTCAACTGTGTGGAAAGATCATAAAACGCATCGGAAAGTGCCTCCGCCGGCAGCAACAAACGGTTCGTGTCGTTTTCAATACACGCGGACACTAACGCCAACCCGTCCTTTTCGTCATTGATCTTGCCGGAAATGACTTTCACATAATCTTTCCCTTTTTTTTGTACTTTTATCGTTTCCATTTTCATATCATATTCTTTCTTTCGGCATGCATCGGATTCATCGGGTAGGAGCGGAAGCGCTTCCGATCGCACCTTTTCAACCCATAACAATTCGGACTCGTAGAACCGGCGGATATTATCCGTCGCCAACTTTGACAAGACCGCTTCGTAAGGAGTGGGATCGGCGAGAGGAGTTTCATCCGATGCCATCGCAATTGTTCCTTCGATTTCGTCCGCATATCGATCTAACAAAGATTCTGCCTCGGTCCTTGAGAGATCTCCGCCGAATAATAATTGGATCGAAAAAGGTTTGCGAATTTCCGGCATTTCAGGAAAATCCCGAGAAAGTCTTTGCAACTCTTTTTTACCGTTTTCGGTGATCGAATAGACCTTTTTCAACGGAAGCGTATCCTTCTGTTCGACCTCGCCAACCACAAAGTCCTCTTTTTCAAGCTCCGCAAGCGTGCGATAGACTTGATTATTGTTTCCGGACCAATAAAGCAGAGGCGAACGGACCATCGCTTTTTTAAGATCATAGCCGGACAACCGGGTATTCCGCAACAATCCCAATATGGCATATCGGATATCCAATTCCGTTTCTCCTTTCAAGATATATGTTAATGATAACATATTATCTTTATGTAAGTAAAAAATCGGTCTGAGAGAATGTCTTCGGTTAAACGATCTGCTGTTTCGGAATTTAGATTTTCCCGAGTTTATCAGAAAAATATTGATTTTAAAATTGAATCGGGTAAAATCAAAAAGGTACACATTTTTCTATAAATTGTTAGCGAATTGGTGTTTGTACCAACTTAATCGAATTATTTAAGCTTGCATCGGGAGAAAAATCGATGACGAAATATATTTTTGTGACGGGAGGTGTGGTATCCGGTTTAGGGAAAGGAATTACCGCCGCATCTCTCGGCAGATTGTTAAAAGCGCGGGGTCTGAAAGTGGCTGCACAAAAACTGGATCCGTATATCAACGTAGACCCCGGAACNNGAATCCCTATCAGCACGGAGAAGTCTTTGTGACAGAGGACGGTGCGGAGACGGATTTAGATTTGGGACATTATGAACGGTTTATCGATGAGGATCTTAACAAATATTCCAATTTAACGACCGGGAAGGTTTACTGGAATGTCCTGAATAAAGAGCGAAACGGCGAATATCTCGGTGAGACGATTCAGGTGATTCCGCATATCACGAAT
>DCTP01000016.1:0-4128 GCA_002329625.1 Leptolinea sp. UBA1437 | reverse complement strand
GGAGAGCAGAAATCCAAACCGACGCAGCATTCCGTCCGAGAATTACAATCGATGGGAATTTTCCCGAAAATTATTGTTTTGCGTTGCGATGAACCGATCGAGCCCGGAATCGTTCAGAAGATTTCGTTGTTCTGTAACGTTAAGCCGGATTGTGTGATCGAAAATCAAACGATTCCGGTGCTTTATGAAGCACCGATTATGCTTGAAAAGAGCCATTTTTCCGAAATTGTCTGCCGTGAATTGAACATAAATGCTCCGAACATCAATCTGACCGAGTGGAATAAGATGCTGGATCGGATCCGTCTCTGTGACAAGGTCGTCAGGATCGGTCTGGTTGGGAAATATGTCAAGCTGCACGACGCCTACCTTTCCGTGATGGAAGCGTTACAGCATGCTGGATATGAACTGGGAACAAAAATTAAAATCAAGTGGATTGATTCGGAGACTTTAAAACCCGGAAATTACGAAAAATTGCTTTCGGATTGCGCCGGCATCATTATCCCGGGTGGTTTCGGCAATCGCGGAATCGAAGGGAAGATCTTGGCGGCTCGCTATGCCCGAGAAAATAATGTCCCGTATTTGGGATTATGCCTGGGCATGCAGGTAGCCGTAATCGAGTTTGCGCGCAATGTGTGTGGATTGCAAGGTGCCAATTCCCGTGAATTCGATGAGAAGGCTGAACATTTGGTCATCGATTTTATGCCCGATCAGAATGATACGATTGCAAAAGGGGGAACGATGCGCTTAGGCAGTTATCCCTGTAAAATTGTATCCGGTTCGATCATGGAAAAGTGCTATCAGACAAATATGATCGCCGAAAGGCATCGCCATCGCTATGAATTCAATAATCAGTATCGGGAAATTCTTACGAAAAACGGTATGAAAATCAGCGGAACTTCCCCGGATGGATCGATTGTTGAGACGGTGGAAATACCGGAAAATGATTTCTTTGTCGGCGTCCAATTTCATCCAGAGTTTAAAAGTAGACCCAATCGGGCGCATCCTTTATTCAAAGGATTCATTGCGGCGGCTTTGAAAAAAACCGAAAATGTGAATGACTCGCTTTAATGAAATTTCTAAATTCGTTGGATTTCCAACGAATTTTTTTTTGTTCTCCGGTAAACTCAAGGAAACGGTTTAATTATATTGAATGAGCTTCGGCCAGATAAAGAAAAGTTGAGCGTGTTCTCAAAGGAGAAATATCAAATGGAAAATACAATGTTTTGTTTTCAATGTCAGGAAACAGCCGGAAACAAGGGCTGCACCCGTACCGGTGTGTGTGGAAAGAGCGCGGATACGGCGAATTTGCAAGACTTACTGCGTTATGTGACGATCGGGCTGTCGGTTGTGACTACCCGATTGCGGAGCGAGGGAAAGACGGTGGACAAAGAGGTCAACCATCAGGTCACGAAGAATTTGTTCACGACCATCACCAACGCCAATTTTGATGATGAAGCGATTTATGAGCGGATTGGAAAAACGTTGAAAATGAAGGAAAATCTATTGGCGAAGCTCTCCGATCAGCAAAATTTACCGGATGCCGCCACTTGGCAGAGCCATGACCGTTCCGAAATGGCGGAAAAGGCAAAGACCACCGGCGTTTTGCGAACAGCGGATGAGGATGTCCGCAGCTTACGGGAACTGATTATTTACGGATTGAAAGGTTTATCTGCTTATGTGGAACATGCCAATGTGTTGAAACATGAAGATGAATCGATCGATGCTTTTATTCAAAACGCTCTCGCCAAAACGTTGGATGACAGTCTTTCTGTGAATGATTTGGTCGCTCTAACGCTTGAGACCGGCAGTTACGGTGTTAAGGGAATGGCTTTGTTGGATGCGGCTAACACCGAGACCTACGGGAATCCGGAGATTACAAAAGTGAATTTGGGAGTCCGCAAAAATCCGGGGATTTTGATCTCGGGTCATGATTTGCGGGACTTGGAGATGTTGCTTGAACAGACAAAGGGGACCGGGGTCGATGTGTATACTCATTCGGAAATGCTCCCCGCTCAATATTATCCGTTTTTCAAGAAATATGATCATTTTGCCGGAAATTACGGGAATGCTTGGTGGAAACAGGCTACCGAATTCGAAAGCTTTAACGGACCGATTTTGATGACAACCAACTGTATTATTCCAGTGAAGGACAGCTATAAGGATCGGTTATTCACTACGGGTGCCACCGGATATCCGGGCTGCAAGCATATTCCCGGGGAAATCGGGGAAGAAAAAGATTTTTCGGAAATTATTGCTTTGGCGAAGACCTGTCCGGCTCCGATCGAAATCGAAAGCGGCGAAATTATCGGCGGATTTGCTCATAATCAGGTGGAAGCTCTTGCGGATAAGATTGTGGATGCCGTCAAATCCGGCGCGATTAAAAAGTTTGTTGTCATGAGCGGATGCGACGGACGGATGAAATCTCGTTCCTACTACACGGAATTTGCGGAAGCTTTGCCAAAAGATACCGTGATTCTTACTTCCGGTTGCGCGAAATATCGTTACCTTAAGTTACCCTTGGGTGATNNGGGCAGTGCAACGACTCCTATTCTCTGGCGGTGATCGCTTTAAAGCTGAAGGAAGCCTTTGGCGTAGACAGCGTGAACGAGCTCCCCATCGCTTTCAACATCGCCTTGTATGAGCAAAAAGCGGTGATTGTCCTGCTGGCACTGCTATCTCTCGGGATAAAGAATATCCATCTCGGTCCGACACTTCCCGCATTTTTATCACCGAATGTCGCGAAAGTATTGGTTGAAAACTTCGGAATCGCACCGATCTCGAGTGTCGAAGAAGATGTAAAGATTCTTTGCGCATAGTTGTAATATTATCAAAACAGCCGGCAAACCACGCCGGCTGTTTTGAATATCTCTAAGCGGAACCTTAAGAAGACTTCATCACAGAATCGATTTTCACCTGAATTCGATTGAACTCCTCGCATGAAAAAAGCATGATTCCGGTGAAAGCAAAAAGGACAAAAGGGATCATGATCATGGTCGTCCGAGTGCCGAACGCACCGAGGGTAGGGGGAACCAAAGTGGAACCCAAGTAAGCGACAGCCATCTGGATTCCCATAATTTCCTGCGCATGTTCCTTCCCGAAACGGACCGGTGTCTCATGAAGCATGCAGGGGTAAATCGGAGCGCAGCCTAACCCCGCAATAAAAATGCCTGCTTGAACGAAGGGTGACGGCAGCGGAAAAATCAGTAAAGTTAAGCCGATAAGAATAATCAATTCGCCCAAACGGATCATCATTTTGTTACTCAGTTTGAACGTCGCAAAACCGGAGAGAAACCGTCCGATGGTAATTCCGGCAAGAAACAAAGAAATCCAAGCGGCGGCGGTGGCGGGTGTCACATTGCGTGAGGCGATCAAGTAAGTGGCTCCCCAAAGCATCATTGTCTGTTCGACTCCGCAATACAAAAAGATTGAAATCAGTACCGGGAAGACTCCCGGATGTTTGAGCAGAACGGAAACTCCGCTGCTTTTTTTCGTTTGCGCCAAATCCGATTCGATCGGCGGATTCAAATCCTGTTGAATTTTTTCCCGCTCCTTTACTTTTTTCCAAAGCGGCAATGACAGGAAAAGGATTGCGGCAAGACCAAACTGGATGATCGAGATAATCAGATAACCGTTTCGCCAAGTCTGTCCGGATGCGAACAATTTTGAGATAATGATGGGGCCAGTCATGGCGCCCAATCCCCAAAAACTGTGCAGCCAACTCATATGACGTGATTCGTAATGTTCCGCCACAAATTCATTTAAGCCGGAATCGACCGCACCGGCGCCTAACCCCAGTGGAATCGCAAAGATCAGAAACCAATAATAAGAAGGGGCAAAGTGAAAAAGGAAGAGTGCGGTTGCGGTCATCAGGACGCTTACAAAAGTGACTACGCCGGTGCCGAAACGCTTGATAAAACGACTGCTGAATAAGCTGGATATGATCGTTCCGCCGGCAACCACCATAAAAATATAGCCGGCAAAATCTTCTGGCGCATGCAGTTCGATTTTAATCATTGGCCAGGCTGATCCGAGTACTGAATCAGGCAAACCGAGGCTGATAAAGGAAGCATAAATCAAGATCAGGAAAAAAGTTGCCATTAAGTATTAGTTCCGTTCGGTCTATCCGGA
>DCTP01000124.1 GCA_002329625.1 Leptolinea sp. UBA1437 | reverse complement strand
ATCGGAGCAACGTCATGGTCTATCCGGAAGGTTATATTATTGAATATTTCAATATATTTATTTTACATAGATATTAAGCGACTGACGAAAAAACGATATTAAAAGGATCAACTGAAAGATTCATTGTTTTTCCGCGGCAATTTTAACAATTTCAATGATGATCCGTGTACAGATTTCCAGACCTTCTTTTGTAATATGTTCATACGGTCCGTGGAATCCAAATCCGCCTGTACAAAGATTCGGACAAGGTAATCCGAGAAGACTTAATCGGGCGCCGTCGGTTCCGCCTCGAATTGGGGTGGTGACCGGTTTCAGTCCGACATTTTTAATGGCTTGCTTTGCGATATTTAACGGTTCGGGATTCTTTCGGAAAACCGCCGCCATGTTTTCATATTGATCTTTCAGAGTCAGTTTAACGGTACCTTTCCCGTATTTTTCGTTGATTAACTTTTCGATCAGTTTTAATGATTCTTTCCGGGCGTGAAAAATTTCTTTTGAGTGATCTCTGACGATATATTTTAAGGTTGCTTTCTCGACATCGCCGGCGATATCGCACAGATGATAAAAGCCTTCGTAGTTCTCTGTTTTGGAGGGAATTTCTCCGGAGGGGAGCATTTGGTTGATTTCACAGGCAATCAAAGCCGCATTTACCATAATGTTTTTGGCGGAACCCGGGTGGACATTGACTCCGTGAATTTCAAAAGTCGCAGCACATGCGTTAAAGTTTTCAAAATTGATCGTTCCTTCCTCATCTCCGTCCAACGTATATGCATAATCAGCACCAAATGCCTGAATGTCGAAATTTTCCGTTCCCCGACCAACTTCTTCGTCCGGCGTGAAACCGATGCGAATTTTCCCATGAGGAATCTTTTTTTCGATGATTTCTTCGCACGCAGTCATAATCTCGGCGATGCCGGCTTTATCGTCTGCACCCAATAAAGTGGTTCCGTCCGTTGTGATTAACGTACATCCCTTTAATTTTTTCAGACGAGGAAAATTTTTAACGGATAAGACCTTGCCGCTTTTTCCCAAAGGAACATTCTTCCCGTCGTAATCGGGGATGATCTGCGGACTTACCCCTTCCCCGGAAAAATCCGGACTGGTATCCATATGCGCTATGAAACCAATCGCCGGCACTTTTTCATAGCCGGGGGTTGCCGGAAGACTTCCAAATAAAACACATTGATCGGAAAGAGTGACTTCGGTTAACCCGAGGGCGTTCATTTCTTTTTTAAGCGATTCGGCAAGAGTGAATTGTATTTTTGTGCTGGGTGCGTTGGTGGAATCGGGATCGGATGCGGTATTTATTTTTACATATTCTAAAAATCGGTCTGTTGTTTTCATTATGCCTCAATGTTTTTCGGAGACGAATGCCGTTGAAAGAATCACTTCCGCGTGACGAATGGAAAAAAAGACCGAATCCACCGATAACCGTTATCTTTTTCGATAAATTTTGTTTCCGGAATGGGAACATTCGGTCGAAATGTGATCACTCTTCTAATGGGAACGGCATTTGTCTTGCTTTTCATTACGCTTGATTTTAGCATATTTTGAGTTCGGAATCTGCGCCGGAGATTTTATTTTTGCGGTATTATATAAAAATCCCGCAAAAATTCTATCTGAATCGAGTGAATCCAAAAAAGCGGCGAGAAAAAACGAAAAGATCAGAAAGAGGAAAATATGTTTATTCACATTGTTACATGGAAGCTAAAAGAAAATGCCGGAGATCGTTCAAAAGAAGAAAATATCCGATTAATTTTGGAAAAAATCAACACCTTACCGGCGATCATTCCCCAGGTCAAATCTTTGAAAGCCGGCGCGGATGTGTTGCATACGCCAACTTCTTATGATTTTGGGTTGGTAGGCGAATTTGAAAACCAAGCGGATTTCTTGATCTATCGGGATCATCCGGAACATGTGAAAGTCGCTCGATTTGTATCAGATCTTACATCTGACAGGGTTTCGCTCGATTTTATTGTTTAATCCTTTATCCCTCTTTTTCGAATTGCGTTTTGCAATGATCGGATAGGATTTGATACGCTAGCGGGAATGTTTTTTCCAAATGAACCGGTTTCGACAGGTCTTTTGAAAGCATGCCATGTTGGGTATAACCGGTAGCACAAACGGTACCGGTTTCGGCGTTTTTAACGATATACCCGACGGTCATTTTATATCCGTTGAAATGAACAATTTCAGCCCGGATTTCAGCCGTTTCTTCATAATGAAGCGGATGTTTGTATTCGCAGTGAGACACCAGTACCACAGAAATAATTCCGGCTTTTTCCATTGCATCATAGGGTAACCCGATCTGATCCATGTAATCCGTCCGGCATTCTTCAAACCAGCGCAAATAATTCGAATTGTGAATGATCCCCATCTGATCGGTTTCATAGTATTGGGCTTTATGATAATAAGGTTTTATTTCTTGTTCGGTCAATTTTCTCAACTCCCGTCTTATATGATTGTGTTTTCTTCAATATTCGGAAGAAATCTATAAATATTTAAACCTGTTTTTCGATTGAAATAGTCTTTTAATTCAAAGATTTTATTCCACCTGGCTACACTGTCGTTATTGACGCCATATCTTCTGGCGACATCGATCATTCTTTTTTCGATGATACAGAAACCCGAGGGGAGAGCCAGGCAGTCACCGAGNNCAATCATAGTCATCAAATTCGATATCTTGAATGTAATGATTGAAAAATTCAAAGTCTTCTTCGGAAATATCCCAATAATCCAACGATTTGGTGAGATCTTTTAAAACTTGGGAATGAGTTAAACAGATTCGGGCGTTGGCATCCCAACCTCTCTCCATGCATATGCGATAGCCCTCAATTTGGTGTCTGCCGCGAACAACACCCACATACCGTCCGATATCATGCAGTAAACCTGCGGTATATGCCTTTTCGGGGTCCATATCCGGACAATGTTCTGCGATCAAACGACATGCCAGGCCGGTATATTTTGAATGACCGATCCATCTTCCTGGATTGGAGCTTTGCGCCCACACCAGGATTTTTTCGGCTTCTTTCGATTCCGCGTAATGTTTTCCCGAATGATCCGTTTTCATATTCGAATCGGGTCTGTTAACTCATCGATGACTGAGGGAAGATTCAACACCGCCTGCCAGTCTTCGTAAACTTCGGGAAATTGCCTTTGTAACAAAATGGGTTTGCCCTCTTTTGAGATAACGCCGTATTTTATCTGGCCGGTCGTGCATACGGAGCGAGAATTTGCATGGATTATTTTAAAATTGATAGTCATCTTATATCCAGTAAAATGAACCATTTCGCTAACTACATAAAAATCCTCGGCAAATTCTGCCGGAGATAAAAATTCTGCGGAAGACGCGGCGACCGGAAGGAAAATTCCCATTCCTTCGATCACTTTCAGTGGATATTTGGTTTGATCCATATAATCTATTCTGGCTTCCTCAAACCAACGATAATAATTCGAATTGTGCATGATACCCATGCGGTCTGTTTCATGATATTGTACGCGACGTTTATAAGCTTTTATCCTGTAAGTCATGATTGATTTCCCTGATTTGTCCGATTCGGCAAGGAATAAAAAATTCAATGCGATCGGATTATTTTAACCACAGGTTTAAATTATAACGCCCAAAAAAGGGACAAAGAATTTATCTGTCTCAAAGCAGCTGAAGGACGGGAGGTTTGATGTCATTTTCGGTAAGCCCGAGCCGGCGAAGATCAGCGGGCTCACCGCTTGTGTATTTTCCGAAAATTTTGATGAAGGAAGAAGGATCTGTATTCAATATTTTCCGTATTGTCGAAGCGTCTCCCACATTGCCATGAAGTTTTCGACCGGTACATCACTTTGGACGTTATGAACGGCTGCAAATACGAAGCCCCCGTCTTTGGCAAGGTCGTCAATCCGGCGTTTGACTTCTTCACGGACTTGATCGGGTGTTCCGAAGGGCAAAATTCTTTGAGTATCAACGCCTCCGCCCCAAAAAGTGAGATCCTTACCGAATTCTCGCTTTAACTCAGCGGTGTCCATATCTTTTGCATTCACCTGAACCGGATTAAGGATATTCACTCCTTCTTCGATCAGAAACGGGATAAACGCTTTGCAGGATCCGCAGGTATGATAGAAAATGAAAATCTCATTTTTTGCTTTTGAATGGATGAATCGGTAAAGTTCCTTGTGATAAGGATGAATCATCTCTTTATATAGACGAGGAGAAATCAGCGGTCCGTTTTGAGTGGCGAGGTCATCCGCTTCGGAGACAATCAGGACATTCTCACCCAGTTTTTCCAACGCCTTCTCCCAGAAAGCCAATTTATAATCCGTGATTTTTCGCATGACCGCATGCGCATATTCTTTTTCCGAAATCATATCCATGAAAAACTTTTCAAATCCGTTTGTCCATAAAGCCATTTCCCAAATTCCGGCGCAGTCCCGTGCAATAACGGATGCTTTTTTGTCTCGAAGGATGATCTTATCATTTCGCTCCCGAATCGTCGCAAAGCGCCCTTCATCCGTCGGATCTGGCCAACGGAACGCTTCCAGATCCGCAATGGTATGGGCGTTACTGAGAGGATGCTTGACCATATCAAAATAATGCCCGTTTTCAACCGGCATGCTCCATTGAATTCCCCATTCGTCCGTTCGGGTATAATAACGCCCTTCACGTGTGACCGGTTTTTCAAGTCCCGGATTAAGAGGCGGATCAGTCGGAACATTACAGACATCCACTTCCAAGATTTCTTGAACATCTTCATCAATCCGGGCGAGTTGTTGTTTTACATCGGATATTTTCGGTTCAATTTTGGGCAAGCCGAGAGAATCACGGAGCTTTTTGTAAAGATGAATGTTCATGCCGGTAACTTCGGTACCGCCGAGGTCAAAAGGAATACGATCGGGCTCCTTATGATGAAGAGCGGAGAAAACACGCTCGTAGCTAGAATATTTTTGTGGTTGTGAATTCATCGGATTATTCCTTTGTTCTATAGGTATATTATACAAAGAAAGTGAAAAATCTTTTGCATATTTTGTAAATAATTTCATTTCGGCGGAAAGGAAAAATGTCATCATTTCATACTGAATAAAATCCTAAAATTTTAGTAAAACAGTGAGACTTTTTATATGAACTATTGACATTCGTTATTCCCATGGTAGACTGTTAAGAAATGCAGAAATTAAAAATCATATTTGAAAAATAACCGAATAACAGGAAAAATAACAAAATTTTAGAAAGATCATGCCATTTGAATTTGCAAAAGGATATTCGAAGTCGATGAAATTCAACTAAAACTTATCTAAAATAAGCTAAACAAATACTAAAATAAATGGCGATAGTAAGAATGAAAAACGCGATTCGANNGATCGGGAAAAACTTTTGAACAGGATGAACTGTTTGAAAGAATTAATATAAAAAGAAAGGTTGTAGGAGATGAAAAAGTTATCAGTTTTTACATTTGTTGTTCTATTGGTCGTTCTCATGATATCTTCCGTAACGGTATTTGCGAAAGATGATTATACGATTGCGGTCGTTCCGAAGATGACCAGTATTGCCTGGTTCCAGAGGATGGAAGTCGGTGTCAATGATTATGTAAAAGAAACCGGTGTT
>DCTP01000024.1:13513-18325 GCA_002329625.1 Leptolinea sp. UBA1437 | reverse complement strand
TGTTCAGAACATATGTTGGCCAAAAACCGGCTTCTTGTGAGTTTTGTTCAACATTTTTAATGATTTTCCGAAAAGCCGGAGCATCCCACTTGCAGTGAGTAAATGTAAAATCAAAAGCCCCGTGAAGTTTATCTTCTCCGCAATACCGCTTTATCTTTTCACTGGAACTCAAAAACGTTTCACCAACAACATAACTGTCTTTGTAAGCGTTTGTAACTTTCCGAATATCCCGAACAGCCTGATCCATTTCGAGGCGATCACAATCATATATATGTTTTTGCCGCATGAACGGAATCCAATGAAAAGCCCGGGGATTGTTACGAAACTGATCATCTTTGAAATAAAGGTTGAAGACATCCAGCCGAAAGCCATCTGTTCCTAAATCAGCCCAAAAACGAAAAATATTCATCATCTCTGAGTAGACTTCCGGATTGCGCCAATTCAAATCCGCTTGCTGAACGGTAAACATATGATAGTAATATTGGCCGCAAGATTCGACATATTCCCAAGCGCTTCTTTGGGTAAAAGTCGATTTCCAATTATTGGGATGATCCCGCCACAGATAATAATCATGAAAAGGATTGTTTTTCGTTTTTTTCGATTCAAGAAACCATGGGTGTTCAGTAGAGGTATGATTTAAAACCAAATCCATAATAATTCGAATTCCGCGTCGATGAGCTTCCGCAATCAAATTCTTATAATCGTCCATCGTCCCGAATTTTGGATCGATATCTTTGTAATTCGCGACATCATATCCGAAATCCGCATCGGGAGAAGGCATCACCGGTGAAAGCCAAATCGCTGTAATTCCCAAATCGGATAAATAATCCAATTTACCGATAATCCCTTTTAAATCACCGATTCCGTCTCCGTTTGTGTCCATGTAGGAACGGGGATAAATTTGATAAATTACGCCGTCCCGCCACCACAACGATTCCGTCTTTTTTTCTGGAATATAACTCATCGCATTTATCCTTTTCCCGATCACTTCCATTCAGCTTTTTGAAATTATAACATTCGGCTTCGCACAAGAATCTTAAACCGTTTGCTTTATAATCATAATAAAACCATATTAGAGAGGCAAAGGGGGCTTCATGGCTGAAAAAAGCAAATCCTTACGACATGGCAATTTACTCATCTTTCTGATCCTAATCGCGATTACATTGTTGGTTTACTTGCCCGGGATGAATCGGTTGGGCTACTATCGGGATGATTGGAATAATGTCTTTAACGCCTATACGCAAGGATCACAGATGTTGATCCAACACTATCAGAGCGATCGACCGATGGACGGGTATCTTCTAAGCGCGGCTTATGATCTCTTCGGTCCCGATCCGTACCCATACCTGCTGATCAATTTAGCCTGTCGCTTTTTTTGCGGTTTCTTCTTTTACTTAACGCTCACCCTCATCTGGAAAAAGAATAAGTTTCCTGCTTTTGTCGCAGCTTCTCTGTTTCTGATTTTTCCGGGCTTTCTCCGGCAAGTGGACGGAATTGCCTACTTGCCGCATCAAACTGCCATGCTGGCGGGAATGCTATCCGTTTATTTGACCATTCTTTCGTTGAAATTAGATAAAAATCGGCTGAAAATTCCGGTTATCCTGCTATCGATCATTCTGGCAATCCTCGAAATGTTTCTGATGGAATATTATATCGGCTTGGAAGCGTTGCGAATTTTGCTGATCGGTGCGTATTTTTATAATTCGGCAGATGACCGATTTTCCCGTGTAGTCGGAAAAACGATTCTTAACTATCTTCCCTGGCTCGTTGGAGCACTGATATTCTTTATTTGGCGTAGTTTTCTCTTTGATGCAACCCGCAGCGGCGCAGACGTTCAGGATACATTAAGACCGTTCTTTGCGCATCCCCGTTATTATGGAATGGATTGGCTCGCAAAGATCTTAAAAAATACTTTCAAATTGTTATTCGGATCGTGGGTTGTACCGGCATATAACTTGCTCAGCCAATTGGAAGTAAAACGCTTCTGGAAAATAGTTGCATATTCGCTTCTCCCCGCGGCAATTTTCATCATCGGTTTTATCCGTCTCATGCCTGAAAGAAAAGAGAAAATCTCTGCCGAATCTTCTTCGTCAAAGAACAAAAAAGCGGGTTGGCGACAGCAATGGATTGTCATCGGGTTAGTATCAACTGTTTTGGCGATCGCCCCAATGATTATCGCAAATCGGGAGATAACATTCAGTTCCAGTCTGGACCGTTTTACCTACCATGCATCCTTTTCCGCGATTCTTTTCCTGGTCGGATTACTCGCTTCTATTGAAGGAAAATGGGTAAAAACAACACTGTTTGCAGTTCTTGTATTAACTGCCTGCATGACTCAGATTACCAACAAAGAAAACTATATCAGTCAGACTGAAGTTGTGAATGACTTCTGGTGGCAACTTTCTTGGCGCGCACCCGATATCAGTCCGGGAACATTAGTCTTGTTGAGCATGGATGGATATTCCGCCGAAGAGGATTATGAACTTTTTGTTCCACTTCATTTGATCTACCATCCGGACGAGGACCATATCGTGATCAGTTCGGATTTACTAAATCAGGATACAGCCAAAAAAGCCGACATGAAAAAGATAGAAGACCGAATTGTGAGGGAAATCTATTTGCGCAAGGATTACTCGCAAATTCTGGCACTGAACAAACCGATGATGAACTCTTGTCTTCAGGTTATCGACGGACGGAACCCGATCTATACGCCGGCACAATGGTCAAGGATTTCGGAAATCGGAAGTTATTCTCAGATAGATAAGATTTTGACCGATGCGGATCCACATGTTCCGTCTTCGGAATTCTTCGGCAAAGAACCCGATAAAAATTGGTGCTATTACTATGAAAAGATGTCTCTGGCGCAACAATCTGAGGATTGGGAAAAAGTCGCGGCGATCGCCGATGAAGCGCTTTCAGCCGGAGCTCACGGGGAAGATCCGTTGGAATGGCTTCCATTGGTACAGGCATATGCTTACCTCGGCAGATATACGGATGCTAAGCCTTATGGGGAAATCCTGAAAACAGATGAGTATCTGAAATTCGAGACCTGTCGTTATTTCCGAATCGCTGCCAATATCTTGAATGATCCGTCTCCGGCAAAAAAAGCCCTGCCATGGCTCGAAAACGAATTCTGTGAATAGCCCGGTGCCATTATCCGACCGAAAAATGAACATCTTTCGACAGCTGTTAATGATCAATATTATTTAAAGGAAAAATTTTGACGAATACGAATTTAGAAAAATTGAAAAATCTTATGAACGAGCATCGATTCGATACCGTCGCTCTGATTCCCGGATCCGATTTCCGCTGGTTAACTGGAATGGAGAAACATCTGATGGAGCGACCTACCATGATATTGGTTACGGTTGATAAGGATCCTGCAATTGTTGCCGCCGGATTCGAAATGAACTCTTTTGACCGGATCGGGTTTAACTTCAGAGCATTTCCCTTTTCGGACAATCCGAGTGAGTGGGGAAACGCATTTCGACAGGCGGGCGAATATCTGGATCTTTCCGGAAAAACGATTGCCGTTAACTCGCTTCATTTTCGCTTCTTCGAAACCAAGCTTTTGGAAGATGCCATTGCGAATTGTCGAATTGTTTCCGGAGAGTCTCTCTTTAAAAAATTACGGTTACAAAAGACGGAAGAAGAAATCTCTTTTATGAAAAAAGCGGCAATCATCGCCGAAACGGCTCTTGAGAAGACATTGAAAATCGTTCGGCCGGGCATCAGCGAACATGAAATTGCATCAGAGCTGAATGCACAACTGATGCGGGCTGGAAGTGATCCTGCGCTTCCTTTTTCTCCTATCGTGGCTGGGGGACCGAATGCTGCCGATCCGCATGCAGCAGTCAGTGATCGGATTTTAGAGAGCGGTGATTTTCTCTTATTTGATTGGGGTGCCCGTTATCAAGGCTATTGTTCAGACATTACTAGAACTTTTGCCGTCGGCGATGTCAGCGAGATTCAACACGAGGTGTACAATACTGTTTTGGCTGCCAACCGTGCCGCAAAGAGAACCGCTCATCCCGGTATACCCTGCGGAGCCGTTGATCGGGCAGCTCGTACCGAAATAGAAAAAGCAGGGTACGGGTCTTATTTCACTCACCGGTTGGGACATGGCTTGGGAATGGAGGCTCATGAGGATCCGTATATCTACGCTGAAAACAGTTTACTGTTGAGCAAAGGAATGGTTTTCACTGATGAGCCAGGCATCAATCTCCCCGGCAAATTTGGTGTCAGAATCGAAGATGATTTAGTTATCACAAACGAGGGATGCGAACAAATCACATCTTTTCCGCGGGAGTTAAGAATATTATGAATAACTTATACCAATATAAAGATCTGACAATGGTACCGTTTCAATCCGGACCGTTATTGAACAATACCTATCTGATCGCCGACAGAAAATCAAAAGAATGCGTTGCGATTGATCCGTCCTTCTTTTTCGAACAGGTACTTGATAAGATCAAATTGGAGCAATGGTATTTCAAAGCTATCTGGCTAACCCATGCCCATTTTGATCATATCGCCGGAATTCGATCCGCCATACAAAGTTTCCCAAAAATTCCGATTGCCATGCACCCGGATGACGAAATAATCCGGGAAAACGGAGGAATAGCAATCAATTCAAGCGTGGGGCAGAAACAATACTGTCCCAAACCCGCTATAAATCTCCGAGATGGCATGATCCTTTCTGTAGGGATATATGAATTTCAAGTTTTACACACACCGGGACATGCTCCCGGACATTGTTGCTTTTATCAAAAAGAAGCTGGTTGGCTGTTCACCGGCGATTTGATTTTTTAT
>DCTP01000024.1:0-13504 GCA_002329625.1 Leptolinea sp. UBA1437 | reverse complement strand
CCGGATGAAACCCTTATTTTCCCGGGGCATGAAGAATTCTCAAATATCGGAGAGGAAAAATCATATTATAAATAGATGATGAAACGATTCTTTTCCCCTCCCAATTCGGGAAAAAAGATCATCCAAGTAAGCCTGCAATCAGGTATTCTCTTAATCTTGTTTTTGATTATCTCCACCTGCCGGACCGTTCCGGCTTCCGAAAAAACCCAAACGCTCACCGATTCTGTCAAACCCATACAAAGTACCGCTTCGATTATTCCCACCCTGTTTTTTACACCGACCATTCACCCTACCGCATCTTCCACGTCGCTTCCGCAACATGTTAATCTCGGATTGGAAGATGTCGCAGGCATGACCATCCGTGTCTGGCATGCCCAGCAAAACGAGACAAAATCCAAGTTGGAAGAGTTGGTCAATCAGTTCAACTCCGAAAATGAATACGGATTTTCAGTTTCGCTCCATAACGAACTTTCCGACTCGATTCTGAACGATGTTTTAATGACTCCTCCGCCGGCGAATGAATTTCCCAATATTGTGATTGCCGGATCTCCTTGGCTTAAAAGTTGGCAGGCGGCTAAATTTCCGATGGTAATGCTCCAAACTTATATTGATCATCCGACCTACGGATTTGAAGCACAAGGTATACCGCCTGTTATGGATTCAATGTTGAGCCAAGAATATTATCGAGGAAATTTGACCGCACTTCCG
This sequence comes from Leptolinea sp. UBA1437, assembly GCA_002329625.1. GTDB lineage: Bacteria > Chloroflexota > Anaerolineae > Anaerolineales > Anaerolineaceae > Flexilinea. The sequence continues at coordinate 12,796 of DCTP01000024.1, read as the reverse complement.
CTATGGCATTTGCCTGAATTTCTTTTTTATAATGATACTTTCGGCCAGATTTTGGGATTCTCGACCCCACCCGCAAATCGCGATGATTTCACCGAACAAATCTGTGCAGCGTTGGCTGCCGTCAATTCCGATTCGGATCCCGATAATGACGGAACGGGAGGGTGGATCCTGACAAGCTCACCGGGTGCCGTTATCAGTTGGATGATGACCACAGCTCCACAAAAAGCTGATTTCAGTAATTTCCCCGAAGAAAAAGATCGGGATCTTTTTACCGAAACAGTCACTTGGCTGAGAGCGCTTTTTGATCAAGGCTGCGTGTGGCAAAGTCGTTTGTCCGAGCCATTCGATTATTTCGCAAATCACAACGCTTTACTATATTCCGGTACTTTTGCTGATATTCCTTTTCAACGACGGGCTTTTGAAAACGCCGATTCGAATCGATTGGATGATTGGACGCTCATCCCTTACCCTTTAAATAATTCGGACAACGAAAATTCCTCTGTAATCTTTTCCACGGCTGTTTCAGCCGGCATTTTTACCGGAACCGCCGAAGAACAATTCGCATCTTGGCTGTTCCTTTCGTGGTTAATGAAGCCCGAAAATTTGACTGAGTTGGCTTTAGCCGCAAATGCCTGGCCGGTGCAGGATACCCCGGAAATCACCAAAATGGTTAAAGAGAAAGCTGATTCAAAGATTTATGCATCCTTAAAATGGCGGACAGCGATCCAACCTTCTCCGCTGCCCGCAGACTGGAACACGGACAGCTTGGTCCTTTCCGATGGATTCGCTTATGCTTTCAGCCCCGGAATGAATATCACCAAGATTCCCGAAATATGGGACCAGATTGAATCAACTTTAACAGAAATAAAGCAAGTCGATCAACAAAAACTTTAAGCGTCTGAATATCGTCCTAAGGATAATTATGAAAAAGAATGGGATAATTTATTTTTCTTGCCTTTTGCTCCTGTTTGAGCTTTCCGGTTGCAGTTTGTTCACCCCCAAAGCGGCGATTCTTTCGGAAAAGAATCGCAAAACCGATCAGACAGAAATTCCGATTGGAACAAATACCATACAAATTGTCCTGAAACCGGCAGAGAATATTGTTCAAACGCCCTTCGCAGCTACTGACTTTCCATCCGTCCCGGAAAAAGCCGCACCCGAAAACCCAACTCTTCCTGCGAGTATTCAAGCGTCTCCTTCAGTCACTCAAACCAAAACGGCGGAAGNNCGCAATATTCATCCACCGCAACACCAATCGTCATTCCTGATTTGACTGTCACTTTGCAACCTACTACAGTCCCCCTCAGACTGATCGCTACCGCCGCTCCGCTCAAAGTGCAAAGAGATCATTCGAAAGCTTTTCTGATTACCCTTTCTATTCCGTCTGTAACACTTTCACCGACTTATACGAAGACTTTGGAAATAACTCATACTTTGCTTCCGACATATTCCCCTATTTCAGCCACAGCGACAAGACATTTTCCGACGGCGACAAAAGTGATCGAACCAACAGAAACATTAACCGCAACCCGGACCGCATCCGCGGTTCTCCAAAAAACGATGACGCTTTTCCTTTCGCCAACCGTCGCGGCGACTGAAACCGCTTTCCCAACCACAACGAAAAGCATCGTAAAACCGACCGGAACTCCGATTCCGGTGATTTTCATCACTCCGATTATCACTTGTGAGAATAACGGAACGTGTGAAAAGAAGTCAATTACGCCGACTGAAATCCCTGATTTCGAATTGATTCATTTTTCCGAGTTGGACAATTCTGTGGTTATTTCTGGAAAAATAAAATCCGAGACCGAAAAAACCTATACGTTTATTGCAAACAAAGATCAAGTATTACGAATTAGCTCGGATTCATCATCGCTGCCTAAATTCAATTTAATTTTGCAAAACAATATCGGAACGAACATTGAGCCGCAGCTATCAACAAATGAAATGTTCTTCGACCTTAATGAAAATGGTTGGTATAACTTGAAAATCACTGCTCCTGATCAAGATTTGGACTACAATTTAGCGCTTTCATTGCCGGAAAGGCTTTCTTTTCCAAAAAATCAATCAGTCATTGAATTGTCGGATCAGTTACATGCATCTTCAGCCCGCTGTTTCACAATAGAGATTCCGGCGGGAAAATATTTAATGTTGTCTTTGAAAATCTTGAACGGCGAGCCGGTTGATTTTCATATTTACGATTTAAGTTCCGGTAAAGAAAATTCCTTGAATGTTAACCGAGCGCTGGCATGGCAATCGGGAAAAGACGGGCATAAATTCCTGATTGAAATGAAATCAGAATCTGCCACGGTTGATTATGAACTGTCGCTTGAGAGTGTTCAGCCTGATAGTTTATAAGATTGAGTACAATAAATGAAAGATGAAATATTCCAGATCAGAATATTTCGGGAGGATTAAATGAAGAAAATGATCCGTTCCTTTGTTCTTGCGATACTTTTATCGCTATTTGTCAGCATTTTTCCGACTTTCGCACAAGTCGATGGTGGTGTTATTCAATTTGGCGCGGGCGAAAGTTCAGCCTGGATTTCGGGAAGCCTGGCACCGAACGAAAGTATTCGGTATTCTTTTTATGCGCTTTCTGGTCAAATCGTTTCGATTTCGGTTAAATCCGCTAACAACAGCGCCGTCATCGGGTTCAGTAATTCCAAAGACTATTTCTCATATCTGAGTCCGGATCGGAAATATATGTACTACACGATGCCGCTTTCGCAGACGGGTACTTATTACCTTACTGTGCAGGATACCGGTCCCGGGACAGATTTTGTTTTACAGCTCACCATTCCGCCGCTAAATCAGGTACCCGTTCAACCGATTCAATCCGGTCAACCAATTTATTCACAGCCAAAGTCTCTGAGCGGAGGTACGATTCAATTCGCCGAAGGTCAATCCTCCACAACGATCAGTGGGTGGTTGGACGCTGGAAGTGACATTACCTATCAGTTTTATGCATCAAAAAATCAAGTTTTATCCCTTGCGGTTACTTCGACCAATGGGAGTGTCTTTGCCGGCATCCAAGATGGAACGGGATATATCTACTTAAGCCCTGAAAAAAGGTGGCAATATTATATTTCCCCACTGTACAGCACCGGTCTCTATTATCTAACTTTGTTCAATCCCGGCAACGGAACGAATTTCAGCTTCCAACTTACTATTCCGCCTCTCGATCAGACCGGTCCCTCCGTTCCGGTTAGTCCGACGACTCAACCGGTTCCGGTGATGCCTTATCCGATTTCCCAGAACGGCGGTGTGATCCAATTTTCTCCGGGTGAAACTTCCGCATGGATTTCGGGAAATGTTTCAGCTAACAATTGCATTCGTTATTCCTTTTTCGGAGGAAATAACTATAAAATGATCGCGACGTTAAATTCGGCGACTGGATCGGTCAGTCTCGGAGTTTCGGATATTTATGGAACAGTTTATCTCAACAGTTTCAATCACTCGAATTATTGGATGATGCCATTGAAACAAACCGCAACTTACTTTTTGGATGTCTGTAATTATGGGCAGCAGCCCGCCGACTTCACATTGAATCTGGTCATTCCGGTAAATATTCCCACCAGTTATGCCGTAAAAACCGGAACACTTAGAAGCAATAGCGTCGTCAGTTATACGATTTTCGGTCATGCAGATCAGGTAATGACCGTTAATTTAAACAGCGGTGCAACTCCGCAAGCCTATTTACGTATTATGGGATTGGGCGACGGTGTTGTATATTTGGATAACAATGCTTTTCAAACCTATTGGTCCGGAACCTTGCCGGGGGACCAGGATTATCTGATCGATGTGGTGGCATTTGGAGCGGCATCGAATTATCAGCTGTCCGTCAGCCTCGAATAACGGGACAAAGCAATTCAACCGGAAAGGGTGTCCCTGTGAAAAAAAAGGATGCCCTTTCTGATTTAAATCACATAACACATATTAGAAAGGCAGATAAATGAAGGACGAAAAACAGGGTTGTTTGAGCGGTTTGCTGCAACTTTTTTTAGTTAAAAATATTTATGATTGGGCACAAAGAAAATTCGGTTACGGGAACGGAATCTTGGGCTGCGGCTGCGGCTGTCTATTAATGGTTGTTTTTATCATCGTTGTCTTTTCGATTCTTACCAAGACAAATTTCTTGGATTTCAGTTTCTGAAAATGGAAAGATATCAGGTCATTCCCAGAACTTTAATCTTCATTTTTCATGATGAAAAAATTCTTCTGTTAAAAGGAGCACCGGATAAAAAGAACTTCCCGCATCTTTATAACGGATTGGGCGGACACGTGGAACGAGGCGAAACTATTCTTGAATGTGCACGCCGTGAATTGAAAGAAGAATGCGGATTGACGCTCTTAAATCTGACACTGTGCGGGATTTTGACCGACATTACAGATGAACAAGTGGGAATCCAAATCCATTTATTTAAGGGGTCCGTCGATCAATTAGCCGATCATCTTCATTCCTGTTCCGAAGGAACAATCGGTTGGTTTCGCAAGGACGAAGCGGTACATTTAGAGTTGGTACCCGACGTCCCTTTTTATTTGGAAACGGTTTGGAATTGGAAGCCCGGAGATCCTTATATTTTTGGGATCATCGATCGGAGAAATACATCGGATAATCTTATCCGATTTACGGTAGCGTAATTTTTATTATATGTTTCTGCTTGTGAATTGTTTTTATCGGTTCATTCCCAATCGATAAACAAAATTATCATTTTGGGTTGATAAGCCGCCGGCTTGATTATAATGAGTAAATATTCGTTTCATTCCCTGAAAGAAAGGCGCGATATTCATGGATTTTAAAACTTTCGGAAATCAGAAAAATCCTTCTTTAATGCTGCTTCATGGCTTAGCGATGACCTGGAAATCTTTCGACGAAATTGTTCCGTTATTGACGGATGATTATTTTTTGGTTATTCCGGTGCTGGACGGGCATAATCCGGACAACCGGTCCAATTTTCAAACCGTCCAAGAGGAAGCGGAAAAAATCGAAAAAAAGGTCACCGATGATTTCGATCGCCATCTCAACGGGGTCTTGGGATTTTCATTGGGAGGAACGATTGCGATTGAATTATTGACCCGGAACAAAATCCAAATGGATCGAGTAATCCTGGACGGAGCCTGCGCAAGCACACCGGGAAGTCTCAGCAGACCGTATGCGTCCATGTGGATCTCTATGTTATCCAAATTTACGGACGGTAAAAATATCTCTTCTTTTTTGAAAAAAGTGACCGGAAGCGGGGATGTTGAACCTCTTTATAATATGTTATTTTTTAATTTGTCCGATAAAACGATCACAAATGCCTGTAAAGCTGCATTTGAATATGAAATCTCACCTCATGTCGGACAGACCAAAGCTCAGGTAACTTTTTGGCATGGCCAACGAGAACCATACCCGGCAAAAACAGCAAAGAAGATGAAAGAATATTTGCCAACCATGCGAATCAGAATATTCGGGAATTTGGGGCACGGAGAATTATTCAGCCGCTTTCCGCAGCGATATGTTGCGGAGATTCGGAATTTCCTCCTACCGGAAAATCAATCAACGGATGCCCTTCAAACCGAACAATGAAATTTTCCATCCTTATCGGAATAGAGAAAATGCTCCGATATCGAACCGTTGAATTTTTATAAATTCTTTAAATATCTCCGGTCGGTCTTCCTCCGCCCAATAAGTTCTTTTTTCAAATTTATCAAATAATCCCAATCGATTACTTTGTCCCTTAACAATGCCGTCCGATTATTGTTGTAAAATTGAACGAGAGGGATTTCATTGTCACAAATTGATGAAATAAAAAATCAGATCGATATCGTTGATCTTGTCTCGGAAACGGTAAAACTACGACGAACGGGAAAGAATTATATCGGCTTTTGTCCGTTTCATCCCAATACGCGTACCCCTTCTTTCGTTGTATTTCCGGATTCGGGCAGCTGGCGCTGCTTCGGCCAATGTGCGGAAGGCGGAGATATTTTCAGCTTCTTGATGAAACGCGACAATCTCGATTTCCAGCAAGCCCTTCAGGTTTTGGCAAACCGGGCCGGAATCAAGCTGGATGCTTTCAAACAGGAAGACAAAACAAAGAAAGAACAAATCAATAATTTGCATCAGTTGATGCAAAATGCCATTGATTATTATCACAATAATTTGGTCCATAATCCCATAGGGAAACCGGCATTGGACTATCTTCATAAGAGAGGTCTGACGGATGAGACCATTCACAACTTCGAAATGGGATATGCCCCCGATTCTTGGGACGCTTTGCTTCAACATCTTTTATCGATGAACGCCGGCCGGCAGGATCTGATCGACGTCGGGCTTGTCAGTGAGCAACGAGACGACAAAGGCGAGATTATAAAAGACGGTAAAATTTTTGACCGTTTTCGAAATCGGATCATGATTCCCATCCATGATTCATCCGGTAACCCGATCGCATTCGGAGCCAGAATTCTCGATCCAAACGATGTGCCCAAATTTCTAAATTCTCCTCAGACCGTCCTTTTTGACAAAGGGAAAACGCTCTTTGGTTTAAATCGGGCAAAATCTTCCATTCGCGAAAGAAATCAAGCGGTTATCGTAGAAGGGTATTTGGATGTAATCATTCTGCATCAAGCCGGTTTTACCAATACCGTATCCCCGATGGGAACCGCATTAAGTACCGACCAGGCAAAATTATTAGCGCGTCAATCCAAAAACATGATCTTAGCACTGGATGCCGACGCAGCCGGTGATGTCGCCACTATCCGCGGAATCGATGTAATTCGTTCCGCCGTAAAAAATGATAAAGAAGAGACGGTCGAAAGCCAGACGCTGATCCGACAGGAACGAAAGCTGAACGCCGATATCCGAATCACTCGAATCCCCGAAGGAATGGACCCGGATGAGGTTGTATTACGGGATCCGTCCGAATGGCAACAAATTTTGGATAATGCCAAGCCTGTTGTGATTTTTATGATGGAAACATTGGCTAACGGTCGAAATTTGGAAGATGGGAAGACAAAAAGTGAAATTGCTAAGCAAATCATGCCATTAATCCGCGAAGTTATCGATCCAATTGAACGGGAAACCTATCGACAACAGTTGGCACGCTTTCTGAAGATCGATGAAAATTTGCTGAATTATATTTCTCCGCAAAAGTCAAAGAAATCAAATCAATGGGAAATTCCGGATCGCCTCGATTTTCAATCGAAGCCTTCTCTTGTTTTTGATCCGAAAGAAGGAATTTACAGTAAAGAAATGACCATCCTGCAATTTTTATATCATTTCTATAATACTCCCGGCGCTATTTCAAAAATCGATCGGAACCTCAGAAAATTTAATCTCGGTCCTTTACGCAAAGAAGACTTTGAGGAATCGGACTTGCGTGTGATCGCCGGCTGTTATTTCGACGGGCTTAATCAGGATGATGAGCTTAATACACAAAAATATATTATCGAGAATATCCCAGACTCAATCAGACCGACCTTTGAAAAAATCCGTAAACCGAATTTCAAGGGGAGCATCAATCCGGTAGATTTGGACATTGATTTGACCCGTTCCGTCGCCTATCTGCGAAACGAGAAAAATATATTCAATCAGTTGGAACTCCAGACCTTATATAAGGAGCAGCTTGAATCTGGATCAAATCCCGAAGAGTACGACCGTTTAATCGATCAACTGATCCATGAGAGGAAAAATCTGGAAAAACTGCTGAAAAGTCTTGATCAACGCTTAATCGAGGAACCCAATGGCAAATGAACCGAAAAAAAACGGAAAGAAAAAGGCTGAAAATGAGCCGCAGGATGATTGGGAAAATATCGCAGAAGATATCGATATCACAGAGGATCTGGATATGGCGAACTGGGACCGGGATTTGGATCTGAATCTTGATTGGTCGGACGAAGATTTACTTTTAGACAGCGCAAATTATGAGGATCCTGTTCGTCTGTATCTTAAAGAAATCGGGATGGTTGATTTATTAAGTACCGATGATGAATTCCGACTCGCGACCTGTATCGCCGCGATCGATTTTATGGACCATTGCGAAACAGCGATCGGCGATGTTTCTGAAGACCAGTTCATCGAAAGTCTTTATCGGGAGATTTGTGCCCAACTCAGTAAAGCATGGGAGAAATCAACGGAAGCCATTAAGGCTTATAAAGAAGAGTATCCGTTGCCGGATTTAATTCAAATGACAATGGAAGCGCAGCAATTACTGCGAGCTTGGAAAAGTGAAAGTCCCTCTTATATTCGCTCTTATCTGGATAATGGAAGATGGGGCTCCGATCCGGATTGGTACAAAGTCGTCGATCCGGTTTATGACATTTTTCTGGGCCTTTATCTGCTGCCTGAAAGCATGCAGGATAAACTTCTTGAATACTTGAAGGTCAACGGCAATGCTCTTCCCAATCAGAAAACTTTACTCGAAATGCTGCCGGTTTCCTTTGATATGATTACCCATATTAACAAGGTTCAGACCCAATCCGAAGTAGCAAATCAGATTTTGATCCGAGCGAATTTACGTCTGGTTGTCAGTATTGCAAAACGATATCTCGGAAGAGGAATTTCATTTTTAGATTTAATTCAAGAAGGAAACATAGGATTGTTGCGCGCCGTCCATAAATTCGATCCACGCAGAGGGTTCAAATTCAGCACCTATTCCACTTGGTGGATTCGGCAGGCGATCAGCCGCTATATCGCAGAACAGGCTCGTATTATTCGAATCCCTGCTCATATGGTTGATGCCGTAAACAAGGTCATGAAGATTCAGCGAAAATTGGTTCAAGAACTCGGTCGAAATCCGAGTATGGAAGAACTTGCCATCGAAGCCCATTTTTTGGATCCGGAGGATAGCGAAAGAATAAGGACCTGTCGAGAGCAAAACAAACCGCTGAGCCCGGATCTTCAGAAAAAATTATCAATAGCGATAAACAAAGTTCAGAATCTGCTGCAATCCGCTGAAGAGCCCATATCGCTGGAACACCCGATCGGAGATGAAGAAAGCGGCCAGTTCGGAGATTTTCTTGAAGACGAGGATGCGTTGGAGCCGATGGATGCGGCTGCCAAGGAAATTTTGAAAGATCAGGTGATGAAAACACTGGACATTTTGACCGAACGAGAGCGTCAAGTCCTGGAGTACCGATTCGGTTTGATCGACGGAGAAGAGCAGACTCTGGAAGAAGTAAGCAAGAAATTTAATATAACCCGCGAACGCGTTCGCCAAATTGAAGCCAAGGCGCTGCGGAAATTACGGCATCCAGTCCGGAGCCGAGTCTTAAGGGAATATTTCTCATAAAATGGGTGATTATCATTCTCGCCTCCATCAATTAGCAGGCAGCTTTCCTTTGGTGGAATTTTTTGCGTTGACTTATATTACCGATCCGCAAGGGAATTTGTTATTAATTCGAAAAAACGAAAACAGCTGTTGGGAATTACCGGGTGGGGCGATGCAGCCGGATGAAAGTGTTTTCGAATGTCTTCAACGAACCGTCCTTTCCGTTACGAACGTATTTATCGAAAAAGGAATGCTGATTCAACTTTTTTCGGACGGTGAATTGAATTATATTGATGAAGATTCCGCAAATATTTCACCCATTTATGCGGTCTTTATTCCAACCAGTGTGCACGGTTCGCTCCGCATTTCTCGTGAGAAACCTGTTGAATTTCGTTTCTTTGCCAGTTGGAATATTCCCACCGATAAAATCTTCCCGCCGATGCTCGGAGCGATACAATATTACCGGCAACATTTTCCTGAAGGAATCCCGCTTCAACCGCTTGATCTGGATCAATTTGCGGGTTACGGATGATTCGCCTGAAACAGAAAATTAATGGATTAAGACATGCGGGAATCAATCAGCAATGCAAGATCTTCTACGGTGTCAAATATATCGGATCGCAGTTCGTAATCCTCGATATGAACACCGAATGTATCTTCTATCATCAACGCCAAATCGACTAAATGAAATGAATCAATCAGACCGCTGCTGATTAATGGTGTATCCGATTTTAATTTTCGATTGGGTTGATTCAGAATCTCGTTTTTGATCTTGTCAATAAGTATATCAACTATCTCAATCATTTATTCCTCTTATTTATTTTGCAACTTCTCTGTCGCCTGCATCAGCTTTTCAAGCAGTTGTAATGCTGTCAAATTACGATAGGTCCATGCATAATTAAATGCATTCGGATCGGCAAAATCATTCTTATAAAAAGTTAAATGAATACCATCCTCTACAAGTCCATGATTCGGTAAATCTTGAATAGCAGCCCAAAAATTCCAGAGCGGCAAATCATATTCCTGTGCCAAATCAGCGATATCTTGATTGATGGAAAAATCTCCCTCGACATTATCGGCTTTGGTCATCAGAATCGGCAACCGATTTTCCGATAAAGTGATTTCAATGATTGTCCTTAAATTCTCTTTGAAAGCCGGTGGATTATATCCGTCATTTGTGCCCAACGAGATCAACACAATCAGAGGATTCTGAATGCGATATTCGCAGGTGAGCGGAAGCTCATCGGGCTCGCAAGAATTAAAATCCAGCCAATAATTGGACAATACCGAAGCAGCCGAAAAACCGGGTTTTGCCGCTAAACTTCGATGAGAAAATGATCCCTTGTAATAAGATAAAACAGGTTCAAATCGATCTCTATATTCGCCCAAATTATAGTAACGGGAATCTTTATCAAAATCAGTCAAATACCAGTCCGTACTGGTATCGCAATCACCGACCTTTGAAAAAGCGTGCGGATTATGACCCGCAGCGATCCCGGCTTTCAAGATTCGCAGCGAATTCTCATTTAATTCAGGTACGATCGGCAAATCTTGCCAAGTTCTGCCAAAATCGGAAGGACGACGATCTTCGATGGATTGTGCAAAAGATTGAACCGAAAAAAAGAAGGGTAGTGAAAGAATCAGAAAAAAGAGATTTTTGCTACACGAGGGAGGCTTTTTCATTTTAATTTTTTATTGCAAACTTTCAGGGAGGACATCCAAAATCGTATCGGCTACCTTCTGTCCTCCTTCAGAATTATAATGGATTGCGCTGTTTGTGAAATCAGATTGGGACAATAAATTCCAAAGATCCAGGCACTTCCATTTTTCTCCGGTACATCGATCAGCCAAATCTTTCCGCCAAACATCATAAGCTTGGCGGGGATAGTAGAAATTATAGCGAATATCCGAATTTTCACCATCACTGATTAAAATCGGTTCGTTTATTAAGATCACCGGAACATTACCGGCGATTTTCATCCCGACATCCAACAATTCCCATGCCATTTGATCGTTTGGATAGATTCCGTCCACTCCGTGAAAAGAATTGTCCCGATCAAAATCCACTTGAGCCGCAGGGTAATCCGCCGGATAATCTTGATCGATTCCGGTCGCAGCCCACATGAAACCGTAGAGTTGTAAACGGATCAGGTCCATCAGTGCTCGTCTCTGGCAAAACAAAGTCTTCTCCCAAAAGCTTTCGGGGGAAGATTTTAGCATCCAACCCGGAATCTGACCGTAAGATGTCAACAGTTGAGCAAATTCCTCTGAATTCTTTGCGAGCAAAGGAGATTCGATCTGTTTTTCATTCGGAAAAGACTCCATAGTGGTAAACCATAAAATAAGATCCGGTTTGTAAGCCATCCCACGCTGTAAAATCAACACGTCTTTTGCCAGAGATAAGGTTGGGTAACCGAGATTATAGACTTCCAATGTCCTTTCGGTACCGTGAATCTTGATTTTTTCCCCATCCAATTGTCCCGCAAGTGTTTCCTCGGGCTTCAGGAGTGTTCCCCAAACAGAAGAATCACCGATGGTGATGACCCGGAAAGAATTATCCTGTTCTTGTACACCGGAAATTTCATGGGATGCGAACATTGCGTTCAAATTGTACAGGCTGAAATTATAGGCTACCCGCGGGTTTTCCCCGAACGGAAGGCGTTCCCGCCCGGGAAATATGAAGTTATATAGACTGATTTTTCCCAAATACGGTTCGGGCTGAATGAGATAATAGAGAGCAAGCAATATGATCAGGAAAAAGAATACTTTTAGAGTAAAAGATAAAATCCTTTTCATGAAAGCCTCAGAATAACCTTTCGAAGAAAAGAGTCGCAGAATCGATATTCGGTAACACGAACCAGATCCACCCCAATGAAACAAAGAGGAATGTCAACAAGGTCGATCCGATCGTATAAACTCGAAAAGCTATTGAGTGTCCCTCTGAAATAGTCGTCAGTTGATTTTTTGCATGATCCGCATATAACTGGTGGAAGAACAATCCCAAAGCATTCCAGATGCCCCATATGAAAAAATTAAGAGTGACCCCATGCCAAAGTCCAATCAATCCCATCGTTACCGATTGCGTTATCAGAATCATAAACCATTGCGGAAAAGCCGGATCTTTTTTCTTTCGTAATTTACGCACGAGCGGATTAAATGTGTAAGAACGAATCCATTGAGTCAGGGTGATATGCCAGCTGTTCCAAAATTTTGCGATATCCGGCTTCAAATAAGGATGATTAAAATTCTCCGGTAATTTGATTCCAATCAGATGAGCGAGGCCGATGGCAACATCGGAATAACCCGAAAAATCAAAATAAAGTTGAAAACTGTACGCGAACAGAGAAGCCCAAGCCCAGCCAGTATGGTTTATTAAAGCAGCATTTTGAGAGGATAAAGCGATCAGTGCTAATGAATCGGCGAGAATAACCTTTTTAAATAAACCGATTGCAACACGCGATATTCCCTCTCGAAAATCTTCCAAAAAATCACGGGGAGCTGAGTTGAGTTCTTTATTAAAATGATCCATTCGATCAATGGGTCCC
>DCTP01000054.1 GCA_002329625.1 Leptolinea sp. UBA1437 | reverse complement strand
GTGAATCAAATTTCCATCGTCAAGCTTAAATATTTTCCATGGAAATTTGAATCAGATACTCCATGAATGTTTTCGGTAATTATAAAAAAAAACCGGTTTCCCCAATTGAAAACCGGTTTTCTAAAGTTTATATTGAAAAAGTTGGAATGATTATTCTGCTTCGTCCATATCGGATGATTCACCCAACGCATAACGCGCAAACCGTCTGACAATGATATTTTCACCTAAAGCAGCTATATTCTGATTGATTAAATCTTGAACCTTGATGGATTCATCGCGAATGTAAATTTGATTTAATAAGACAACTTCATCTTTATATTTTTTCAAGTAACCTTCCACAATCTTCGGAATAATCGCTTCACTTTTTCCTTCTTCGCGAGCTTTGGCTTCGGCTATTTTTGCTTCATTATCCAAAACACTTTGCGGGATATCCTCGTCACTGATATAAAGCGGAGAAGATGCGGCAATCTGTAAGGCTAATTCATGAGCCAAGTAACGAAACGATTCCGAACGGCCGACAAAATCGGTCTCACAATTCAATTCCAACATAACACCAACTCGACCGCCACCGTGAGTATAAACTTCAATGACACCTTCTGAAGCGGCTCGACTGGATCGTTTTAATGCCGTTGCAAGCCCTTTTTCTCGTAAGGATTCCATTGCTGCTTTCAGATCGCCGTTTGCGTTTTCCAGTGCTTTTCGACATTCAAGAATGCCTGCACCGGTGCTTTCACGTAATTGTTTAATAAGATCTGTACTGACTGTGCCCATTTAATTATTCCTCTTCTGCGCTTTCATCATATTCACTGCTATCCGAATTGTCGTCAACATCCTGCTTAACCGCTTTCATGTTACCTAATTTTGCCAATGTCGATGCTCCGAATAAATCTTCATCTTCCATGTCTCCGGTATCGTTATACAAGTGTTTGGCATTATTGGGCTTAGAATCATCTGAGAAGGATCCTTCATCGAAATTACCTTCACCGCGTAAAGCTTTTCCTTCAATCACCGCGTCGGCGATTTTGCTGACGATCAATTTGATTGCCCGAATGGCATCATCATTGGAGGGGATGACATAGTCAACATTGGTCGGATCGCAATTGGTATCGACCATTGCGATGACGGGAATATTCTTAAGATTGGCTTCATGAATTGCTGTTGCCTCACGCATAACATCAATGACGAAAAGCAACCCCGGTAAGGTTTTCATGTTTCTTAAACCGCTGAGTCGAAGTTCCAAACGAGCAATTTCACGCTCGATCATCAAGCCTTCTTTTTTAGTGAGCTTGTTAATCTCCCCGGTTTCTTTCATCTTCTCCAGCTTTTCAAGCTCATTGATACGCTGGTAAATTGTTGCCCAGTTTGTTAATGTGCCTCCCAGCCATCGTTCGGTTACATAAGGCATTCCGCAACGAATTGCTTCATCCCGGATTGTCTCCTGTGCCTGACGTTTTGTCCCGACAAAAAGGATCTCTTTTCCGGATTGTACGGTGTCCCGCACCAACGGATAAACTGTGTTGATACTTTTTGCGGTCTGCTGTAAATCAATAATATGGATCCCGTTACGTTCGGTAAAAATGTAAGGACGCATGGCGGGATGCCATTTGTTTGTTCGATGTCCAAAATGGACACCACTTTCCAATAATGCTTTCATGGAAATAACACTGGTCATAATAAAAACTCCTTTTGCGTTTAAGCCTCTGCTTTCGTCAATTTCTTTTTAGTCACAACCTTATCGGGTTGCACGCAGCAAAAAGATCGGAAAGCATGTGTTTTATATTGCCGCATGATTTTATCATGGAATCAAAATTAAATAAAACAAAACTGATGGAAAAAGCATTTTTCCATAGACTTAGTGATCATATAAATCGAATTTCTCATCAATAGTAGAGGCTTCTTACGTCCTATGATCGTAAAATCCGATTGATTTTGAAAAGATTTTCTGACCCTGTTATTGTAAAAAATGTCATTAGAATCCGGACATATCGGTCTAAGTATATGGTAACTTCAAAATTTTTCAAATTGAAATTTCTCCCATTCGATGTTTCTCATAAGGATATCAGATCTGATTCGGCTTTTGGAATTTGAAAATTTTATATAATCAAAATTTAATATTTTTTAGGCTACAATTTTGTTTATAATTTGAAACAAGAGAAGCATTTTAAAGATAAAATCAATTGAATGCCGGTGAGACGGAAGGGAAAGAGACATGTTGATCAGAATTGCATACTTAATGGCTCCAAGGAATTATCTAGATCCGGGAACGGGGAGCATGCTATTGCAAGCGATTATTGCAGGGATAGCAGTAGCGGGTGGATTTTTATTTGCGCTGAAGGATAAAATCAGAAGGAAACTCAATAAACAGGAAAAGGCAGAACAAACGGATTTGGAACAAGACAAAAAATGAAAGACAGAGGATCATTTCGAGATCCTTCCGGATTCATATATCAGAAGGATCAAATAATCTATCGGCAAATCAATCGAAGATATCAAAAGCAATACGAAACATTAATGGGGTCAGGGTTATATAGCCGCCTGATAAAAGAAGGGTTCCTGATTTCTCATGAAGAAATCGCATCGGAAGATTTAAAAGAGGGCGCCTATAAAATTATTCGACCGCAAAAGATCCCTTTTATCTCGTATCCATATGAATGGTCTTTCGGCGAATATAAAGACGCGGCACTGGTTACTCTAAAAATACAGCGGATAGCGCTTGAATATAACATGACATTGAAAGATGCCAGTGCTTATAATATTCAATTTCAAGATGCAAATGCGAAATTGATTGATACCTTATCCTTTGATGATTATCAAGAAGGAACACCCTGGGTAGCCTATCAACAATTTTGTAAACATTTTCTGGCGTCTTTACTCTTAATGGCGGAAGTCGATATTCGATTGTCTCAACTGATGCGAGTTTATATAGACGGAATCCCGTTGGATCTGGCGGCAAAGCTGTTACATGGAAAAGGCGGATTTACCGCTCTTCAGCATATAACGTGGCATGCGAAAGCTTCAGAAAAACACGCCGATGATGGAAAACAGAATAAACCGATTCGGGAAGCCACAGTAAGAAAATCGGCACTAATTGCGTTGATCGAAGGGTTAATTCGGTCGACGGAAAAAATCAATCTGAAGAAAATTCAAACGGAATGGGGAAATTATTATTCCGAGACAAATTATTCTGAGAAAGCCATCCGAAGCAAAGGACAAATCATCACCGACTATTTGCATAAAATTCAGCCAAAAACGGTTTGGGATTTGGGGGCAAATGATGGTAGGTATTCCAAAATAGCGGTCCAAGCTGGGGCAGAAGTAGTTGCTTTTGATATCGATCCGATTGCGGTGGAAAGGAACTATCAGGATTGTAAGAAAGGGCAAAAGCATATCCTTCCGCTGGTGATGGATTTGACGAATCCGAGTCCGGCGATTGGTTTTGCCAATCAAGAACGAGGGACCATCACCGACCGGCAAATTCCGGATTGCGTTATGGCGCTTGCGTTGATTCATCATTTGGCGATCTCGAATAATTTACCGTTTGAAATGATATCAAGATGGCTGGCAAAGTGCTGTACTTATCTGATTATCGAATTTGTTCCAAAGCAGGATTCACAAGTACAAACCTTACTCAAAACGCGGGAAGATATTTTCACCGACTATTCCGAATCCGGATTTGAAGCATCATTTGAAAGGGATTTTCAAATAACGGAAAAGCAGCCTGTGGAAGACAGCGACAGGATTCTGTATTTACTTCGGGTGCGTGAATAATTTAGAGAAGAAAATAAAGATTGATTTTCAAAATTCGTTGATAGGATTTTCATGAAAAAAATATTAAGTTATCTGGTCACAATTATTTATATTCTTGCGATTGTTTTTTGCTTGGTTGTTTTGATCAAGCCCGGAGCGTCGATTTTTTATCAGAAGACTGAAATTAAACCCGAACAGATAAGCTGTGAAGAGAACTCATGCAAAGTTCAGTACAACATCGATCAGACGATCTACGATCCGTCAACTATTCTGATTTTGGAAGATCAAAGAGTATTGAGTTTCGTCTCGACGGAATTTGTCCGACCGGAAGACAATAAAGATTCATATATCGAAATCATTATCAAGGATGAGGCATCAGAATCAATGGGTACGGGGGAACCCTTCCGTTTTGATTTAGAAAATCATCAATATTCTATTTATAGTAAGCCTTATCTAATCAGTCGCAAATGGACCGGGATCGGATTGGGATTATTGATAAGCTGCTTCATATGGTTTCTTGTCAAGGTTGTAATCCCAGAAAAAAAACAAAATAAGCATGTCGGTATCTTTGCATTGTGGCAACAGACAATTATTGGGATATTAAACCAAATCGATCATTTTCTGAAAGAGCGAAGACAACCGTTAGCATATGGGGCTGTCAATACGATTCTTGCGGCTTATTTATATCTCTTTATGGAATGGCTTTTTTTTGTAACCAAACCCTCTTTCATGGATGTTTTACCCTTCGGGGAAAAGCTGAAAATCATGTTCAATTCAGCGTTTATTTTGACGGTATTTGCGTTAGCTGGATTACTCGTTCTTTTCTTGTTGGATGCTCTCTATACCAGAAAAGTTCCGAATTTCTTTCACTACCTATACAATACTCCGGCGGCTTTTATTTTGGCTTGTTTGGTTCTCATCTTAATCGATAATTTTACCTATACATTTTTTAAATTCGGTATCGCTAACTCAGACATTGTAGGAAAGATTATATATATTCATCTTTTCGTGTTTGTTTTTTGGAGAATATTGAAGAAGATTGAACAGCCTCAAGAAAAAGTGAGCCGCTTATTCGAATATCGGGGAAGAATCATCGCATCTCTTGGCTTGATTGGTGTTTCGATTATTTCTGTGGCGGCTTCATATAATCCTGAGGTCAATACCGGTGGAAACAATCCGGGAGAAATATCTTTGGTTTCCGGTTCTTATCCAAATATTATTTTACTGAGCTCGGATGGTGTTAATGCGGATAATATGTCTGTGTATGGATATGAACGAGAGACTACTCCGTTTCTGGATGTGTTGGCAGAAAGCTCGTTGCTGAGCCAGAACAATTTTACCAATGCTTCTAAATCGATGGGATCCGAGACAGCGATTTTAACAGGGAAACTTCCGCTCACAACGCATGTCATATTTCCACCAAATACATTACGTGGGAAAGATATGTATCAACATCTTCCCGGAATATTACGCTTGAAGGGATATAAAACAATTTCTCTCGGAGTTCCTTATTGGGTGGATGCTAATGTAATTAATTTTAAGAATGCATTTACTGAAGTAAACGGGCAGGTAAACCCAAACGAAACAACTTCCGGTTTATTTTCGATGTATGGATATGAAGATTCGCGTTATTTATTGAGAATGGTAACGGATCGAATTGAAGAAAGACTTTGTGATATCTTCTTCATAAAAGACATGCCAAATCCGATTGATTTGGTTACTCAAGCTGCCGATGTTACTTATACGGATGAAGAAAAAATTCAGAAACTTTATGATAAATTAACAGAAGCGAATCAGACAAATCAATCTTTATTCGCTCATGTTCATTTAATGGACACACATGGTGTAACGGTAAATCCGGTAATTCAAAAATATTCCGTAGGCGAAGAGCAGAGTGATTATTGGATGACCGACTTTTATGATGATGCGATACTGAGTTTTGATGCCAGAGTTGAAGAATTGGTTAAATTTTTGAAGGATACAGGGCAATATCAGAAAACAATCTTAATTATTTACACAGATCATGGGCAACAATGGGTAACGAACAAAAGATTGCCTTTGATAATCCATTTTCCGAATGATGATTTTCATGGCATCCTTACCGCAAACACTCAAAATATTGATATCGCGCCGACTATCTTGGATTATCTGAATATTCCGATACCGGAATGGATGGAAGGAAATTCTATTCTTCAAAATTTAGATCGGAGGCGGTTAATATTCTCTGCCCATGCGGAAGGTAGCGAATCTAATTCCATACTTTTTTCAAGCAATATTTCTCAGGATTCTCTTAAACAGTTCCAACAGATTGGTGTAATTCAATGTCAAAATTGGTTTTCCTTTGATCTCAAGGAAAATAAAATTACGCAAGGAATTGTGGAAAATTATATAAACCCTTGTCCGGAGGCTGAATTAGATTCGCTGGATGAAATCAAGGAAGCATTGATTCGAAAATTGACGGGATTGGGATATCAAATACCTGAATTTTAATAAGTTTTATAGATGATATGCATGAATATCATTTTATTCGGCAGAGTCATGCGAACTCTTTCCTCCTCGATCGAATGATCCATCGATTTTTTATTTCCAAAAAGGCCGGGATTTCAGATAAGTCACCGGCCTTTTCTATTCAAAATCCGTTTAATTCATTCGGGAGTCAGATTTGATGGCTTCCGTCAAAGAATTTTCCCAACCGTCCACAGAAGTTAATTTTCCCAAAAAGAAGCGTAATACAGGCGGCTCTTCAATCCATTTCAAACCATGAACGAGATTTCTATGCTGATAAAGCCATGCCAAGCGATCAGCGGCAAATTCAATTTGGGACATTGTAAAAGATCGTCGCGGGACTGCCAGACGCATAAGTTCCATATCCGACACCTCTTCTTTGCCATTTTCATCTCGATCCATAGATAATGTTCCCCGTTCCATTCCACGACATCCGGAGACAATATAAAAAGCGGCTGCTAAAGCACCGGCGGGATATTCGGTTTGTGAAAGGTGCGGAAGGAATTTTATTGCGTCGACATGACATCCCAAGCCGCCTGGAGGAGTCACCACGGGGACGCCTAAATTGATTAAGCGGTTGGTGAAAAAGTTAATCATTTCCGCCCCGCTTCCGGCAACGTTAAAGTCAACCATTTCTCTTAACCCCACTGCCATTGCTTCGATTTCTTTGGTAGACATACCACCGTACGTGATAAAGCCTTCGAACACGGGTACCAATGGCAATATTTCATGATAGATTTTTTCGTTGTTTGTGCAAATCATACCTCCGCGCGCCATTGTGCTTTTTCTTCCGGACATATAAATTAAATCGGCTTGTTGTAACATTTCTTGTATAATTTCCGGAATGGATTTTTCGGAAAACCCCGCTTCTCGAGTCTTTATAAAGAAGGCATTTTCAGAAATCAGACTGCAATCTATTACAAGAAGAAGATGATTTTTATGAGCAATTTCGCTGACAGCCTTTAAATTTTCCATTGAAAAAGGTTGTCCGCCGATTAGGTTCGTGGTTGCCTCCATTCGAACAAAAGAAATTTTGTCTGCTCCTTTTTCCGCTATCACCCTTTCTAAAGTTTCAAGATCCATATTTCCTTTAAAAGGGTTATCACTGTTTGTGTTTCTTCCTTCCTTATAAATTAATTCAATGACTTGGCCTCCGTTATTTACGATATGGGCTTTTGTAGTTGTGAAATGATAATTCGTAATAACGACATCTCCCGGCTTTACAAACACCTTTGTCAGTAAATGTTCACATGCTCGCCCCTGATGAGCCGGGATAACATAATCCATCCGAAATATATCTTTCACCGCTTCCTGTAGGCGAATAAAACTCTCTGATCCGGCGTAGGCATCATCTGAGCGTAACATTGCACTTTGTTGGGTATCACTCATTGCATTCGTGCCACTGTCGGTTAACATATCCAGAAAAATATCATGATTCTGCAGAAGAAAAGTGTTAAAACCTGCATTCCGAATAGCTGTTAAACGTTCATCGATCGGTAAAAATTTGGTTGGTTGGACAATCTTAATTCGATGCGACTCAACCGGAATAATCCGACCATCTGCTAATTGAACTTCCATATTGATCCTCCGTTGCTTTTCGCTTNNAAGCGATCCCGGCCGGGATCGCTTTTCAATTGACTATGGTTAATTCTTACGCAAAAACTCCGGCGGGTTTAAATTGGCTGCCGTAATAATAATATGCGTAGAAATTACTGAATAATTGCATGTGTTCTATTGTAAAGTCGAGAATGGAGTTATGTCAAGGAGTTTTATAATTTTATGATTCGAATACCATTTCCTATTTTTATGGATATTTTCAAGTACTCGCTGCAAATAATTTTACTGGAAAGACGATTGATGTTCATTTAAATATATTATATGATTTCACGATCAACCAATTATGTATAACATGAAAGAAATACTCAAAATTACTTGGCTGATATCTTTTTAAAACGTCTATTTCTTCCTTGAACTGTTGCTTATATTCAGCCCCACCTTTTGATTGCCCGTGAATCCGAAATGCGGACAATGGGTCATCGATGCATAAATGGGGGTAATTATCCATTAAACGAAGCCAATAATCGTAATCGAAGGTATATCTCAATGTGTCATCAAATAATCCAATTTCGTCATTAGCCTTTTTCCGCCAAAAGGTACTTGGTTGAATAATATAGTTTGTCAGACGTAACTGATGAGAACTGGATCTTTTCCTAAAATAATTTTTATATGTGACAACAAATGGTTCAATTGTTTTTTTATTTTCGTCAATAATTTGGTAATTACCTGTAATCCATACAATTTCCGGATGGGTAAGAAACAAATCAGCAACTTTAAATAAAGTGTTTGGTAAATAATAATCATCAGAATTTATGAAAGTGATAATTTCACCGGTTGACATTCTGATTCCTTTATTAATGGCATTAGCTTGACCATTATCTTTTTCCGATACCCAAGTTAAATATCCTTGATACTGTTTGAGAACATCGAGAGTATTATCGCTTGAACCTCCATCGATGATGAAATATTCCAGATTAGGGTAATTTTGGTTTAATACGCTTTCAATCGTATCCTTAATGAATTTCCCTTGATTAAAAGAAGGGGTAATAATCGATATTTTGGGATATTTATTCATCTTATAAGATAGTCTTCTGTTTGGACAATTTCTTTAGAATAAAAATACGGTTTAGACCTTTCGGCTGTCTTAAAAATATTCTGATACTTTATAATATAAAAATAGCTTGCAAAATTATACCGCAGGGATAGCACTTGATGAAAATCATAGGTTTAATTCCGGCCTTTAATGAGGAAGAAAACATTGTGGATACCGTTTCTTCTTTATTATTAAATTGTCCGGATGTGGATTATGTTGTAATCAACGATTGTTCAACCGATCAAACGAGAAGTATTTTGCGAAAAAATAACTTTAATTATCTCGATCTTCCGATAAATCTTGGAATCGGAGGGGCGATGCAAACCGGTTATAAATATGCCTTAGAGCATGAATATGATATAGCCTTTCAATTTGATGGGGATGGACAGCACAGAGCAGAATATATTCAAGATCTGATTAATCCGATTATCGAAGGTGATGCGGATCTGGTAATCGGTTCACGTTTTATTAATTATGAAGGGTATCAATCCTCGAATATTCGAAGGACAGGAATTAATATTTTACGTTGGACGATCAAAGTAACAACGGGTGTGACAATCCATGATGTTACCAGCGGTTTTCGAGCGGTGGATAAAAAGTTGATGACTTTCTTTGCCCAAAATTATGCTCAGGATTATCCGGAACCGGAATCGGTTGTAGCAGCGATTGTGAATGGCTGTAAAGTGGTTGAGGTACCGACTGAAATGAATGAACGGAAAAAGGGAAAATCGTCAATCGGTAAAACGAAATCCGTTTATTATATGATAAAAGTTACTTTGGCAATCTTTTTTTATAAATTAATCGGTAAGAAATAGAGAGATTGTAGAATATGTCACTCACAATTCGCTTATCACTTCTGGCAGGAGTATTGTTCTATGCTTTCTTTGTTTATTATTTTCTAAAGAAAGAAAACCTCAGTTTAAAGTACTCCTTGTTGTGGATATTCTTTATTATCATAATGCTGATAATGATTGCATTTCCGCAACTCGTTGAATTTGTCGGCCAAATTATCGGGATAAAAACACCTGTCAATACTGTTTTTGTTATGGTAACTTTTTTTATCCTGTTAATTTTGCTTTCATTAACATCAATTATTTCCCGCCAAACTATGCGAATACGGAAACTCGCTCAAACAATAGCCATTATGGAAGAACAATTACGGAAATTGGAAAAATCGAAGTATATGTAGGGGTTGCACTCAGTTAAGCA
>DCTP01000101.1 GCA_002329625.1 Leptolinea sp. UBA1437 | reverse complement strand
CCGCAATGGCTGATAGAAGGGGATGCCTGCACGGAAGCGGCGGCGGATCGGTGGATAGATCCGGAGAACATCCAGACCTACGGTCCCTATGCGGTTAAGGAATGGTTTCATGATGATCATTTGACGATTGTGCAGAACCCGTACTGGCCAACAGATATAGCGAGCATACCGGCGCCGAAGATTGATGAAGTTGTATTTCGAATATTAGACTCATCGGCGGCGTTATCGGAATATGAAGCGGGGAATCTGTTAGGGATGAGTGAAGTACCATCATCCGAGATGGATCGAATCAAAGCGGATCCGGTGTTGAGCAAAGAGCTATCGATCGGTCCGAACTTGTGCACCTATTTTTATGGATTCAACACGACGAAGCCGTATGTAGATGATGCAAGGGTAAGGCGGGCGTTATCGATGGCGGTGGATCGGCAATCACTGATAGACAATGTGGTCAAAGGCGGTCAGATACCAGCGCAATGGTTCAGTCGGCCGGGGTTATTGGCGGCGCCGACATTGGAAGAATATCCGGATTTAGGGATCAAATATGATCCTGAGGCAGCGAAAGCGGAACTGCAGTCCTACATGGATGAAAAAGGGATAAAAGATCCGGGAGAAATTAGTGTAGAAATCATGTTCAACACGAATGAAAATCATCAAAAGATAGCGGTAGCGATTCAACAGATGTGGAAAGACGTGTTGGGGATCAATGCGACGGTACAGAATCAAGAATGGGCGGTATATCTAGAGACGATTCGCAGCAAAGACACGCCGCAGGTATTTCGGCTGGGGTGGTGTCAGGACTATCCGGATGCGGCGAACTTTATCGATGATCAGGCGTCATCCGGTGGATCGAGCAACCCGACGGTAGACGGGAAACCGGGTTCAGAACCTGCGGGAGGGTTCATGTGGTATAACCAAGAATTTGAGGATTTGGTGAACCAAGCGTTGGTAGAACCCGACACGGCGAAGCGGACGGAACTGTATGCGAAAGCGGAAGACATTTTGGTGAAGCAAGATGCAGTGATGATTCCGATCTACTGGTATACGAGCGTACAGTTGACAAAGATCAATGTAGAACGGACCTATTCGGTGATGGGTGGTAAAGAATCCTTCAACAAATGGGATATCCTCCCCGAAGGCCAGGAACGGAAGCCTCAGATGACAGCCGTTCCGGCAACGGAAGTTCCACCGACTGAAGTACCTCCGACAGAGACGGAAGTTCCTCCGACCGAAGTACCGGCTACAGAGGTACCGCCTACGGAAACCGAATTGCCGGTTATCGAAGCCACGGTGACAAGTTCATCATCGTTATGATGATTGATGATGATCTCGAGAAAATAAAGAAAAACTGATCTTTTGTAAAATCTAATTTTACAGTTATCCAGGGGGGGCTATAGTCTATATAGCCCCCTCAATAAATACAAAGTTTCTTTTTTTACAGAAGAAATGACCAAATAAGAGATGTGGAAAGAGAAATGAAATTAAAATAATTTATTCAAATCGATATGATGATGAAATTTTCATCATCATATCGACCTGAATAATTAGATGAATGATAGAAACAAACTAAAATAACAAGGAACAGGAATTGACAGAATTCACCGACGAATTATATGATCGAAGGTATTTGTTAATTCCGGAGGATAAGAAATGGGTAGATATATCCTAAAAAGGCTTCTTTATATGTTATTGGTACTTTTTGTGGTGTCAGCCATCACATTCGGTTTGATGCATTCTGTACCGGGAGGGCCATTCGATAAAGAAAAGCCATTGCCAAAGGAAATAATTGCCAATTTGGAGAAACGCTATCATTTGGATCAACCATTGCCGGTTCAATACTTGGAATATGTAAAAGCATTAATTATCCCAGAAGTGAGTACGGAAAAATTTCTGAACACAATTGATGATGATGCCCTGTTTAAATTTAAAATCGGTAAATATTATGTTAAATGGGTGAATTTTGGCCCATCCTATTCTTCACGATCCCGGACGGTCAATGATATGCTCAAAGATCAGCTCCCGATTTCGATCCAGCTCGGATTTTTGGCATTTTGTGTGGCGGTGATTATCGGGATGCCGCTCGGAATTATCGCAGCATTAAAACAAAATTCATTCATTGATTATTTATGTATGGCGTTGGCGATATTCGGAGTGTCCGTGCCGGTTATCGTATTAGGACCGATTTTGATTTGGATTTTTGGAGTTTCCTTAAAATGGTTACCGGTTACCGGTTGGGGGTCGAAACCGCCGTTTGTGGGTGGATTTTTGCCGCAGACTTGGGGTTGGCAATACTGGAAATATGCCATTATGCCGATGTTTGCTTTGGGGCTGTCTTCATCGGCGTCTATCGCCCGATTGACCCGTGCCAGTTTGCTTCAAGTGATTCGCGAAGATTATATTCGGACCGCTCGCGCAAAAGGGTTGAAAGAACGTGCCATCATATCCGGACATGCGTTGAAAAATGCTTTGATTCCGGTTGTAACGATATTGGGTCCGATGTTTGCCGCGTTATTGACCGGTACTTTCGTCACGGAAACAATTTTCGGCATCCCGGGAATGGGACGATATTTTGTAAACAGCATTACCGCACGGGATTACCCTGTAATCATGGGAACTGTTTTGATTTATGCCATATTCTTGGTTGTTTGTAACTTGATCGTCGATTTGGTTTATGGTTTGTTGGATCCCCGGATTCGTTTTGAATGAATTTGGCTGTGAGAAAAATTTCAGGAGGAATGAATGACTGTTGATTTAGGAAATGCCTTGAAAAATTCGAACAATGCCGGCAACCCGATCACGTTGAAATCGGAATCATTGGGGAAGGATGCTTTTCGACGATTGATTCGAAATAGGGCTGCTTTGATTGGCGGAATCATTATCATTGTGCTGTATGTGATTATGATTTTTGCCGATAAAATTGCCCCGTTTGATTATGCCCAACAGACGCTTTCGGAACAGAACGCTGTACCGCCATGGCTGATGAAAGTATTTCCCGGCATGCAGGCGTACGGAAAACCACCGGTGGATAATCCGAATAAATATTTGTTAGGTGCCGATTATGTGGGAAGAGATATTTTAAGCCGCATAATCTATGGATCAAGGGTATCGCTGATTATTGCCATCATCGGGCCGTTAATCAGTTTGGTGATCGGTATTATATACGGCAGTATTTCGGGGTTCTTCGGCGGGAGAGTTGACAATATTATGATGCGGATTGTGGATGTTTTATATGCTTTTCCTAGTCTGCTGTTTACGATTTTGTTAATGACTTTCTTTCGTAATACCCTTTCAAATCCGGCTCCGGGAACCTTTGGAGCCGCCCTTTCCGCTTTGGACAGCAGTTTGGGGGGGATGTTATTTATTTTTATCGGCATCGGGCTGACAGCTTGGCAAACGATGGCTCGTTTGACTCGCGGTCAGGTGCTATCGATTAAAGAAAAGGAATTTGTTGAGGCGGCTCGGGCGATCGGAAGCGGGAACGGACGTATTATGTTTCGACACATCATGCCGAATATTATCGGACCGTTAGTTGTGAATGAGACGCTGGCGATTCCGGGGTATATCAATACGGAAGCTTTCCTTTCATTTATCGGCTTGGGAGTGAATCCTCCCACTCCGTCCTGGGGTGCGATGATTTCGGACGGTTCCAAAGTTGTCCGAACTTACCCGAACCAAACGATCTTTCCGGCACTCATGTTGGCAATTACGATGTTCGCATTCAACTTCCTTGGGGACGGACTTCGGGATGCGCTCGATCCGCAAATGAGAGGAAGAACCTAAAGAATATCGACTTCGAAGAATTATATTGCCCTCACCCTGCCCTCTCCCGTCGGGAGAGGGTATTTTTTATGGGACACCGTCCTTGCGCAGCACACCCGGTTGTCTGTAGGGGACGGCGTCCTCGAC
>DCTP01000102.1 GCA_002329625.1 Leptolinea sp. UBA1437 | reverse complement strand
ATGTATCCCGTCTCCATGAACGCATAGTCCGATGCCGTCGCCGGATTCGCTGTCCGCTTGATTGCATATTCAAAATCTTTCGCCGTTACATAACGCGGCTTCCCGTCACAGTCTTTGACGTATTCTACTTTCCCACTCTCAGCATTGTAATGAACCCATGGGATGTCCGTCCGAATCTTGTAGGTGTAGGTCACCGTCCCGTCCGCAGCTACTTCCCCCTTCGTCACTTCCGTCGCTAATCCATTCTCAAATTCAGCCGTGACTTCGTCTTGGTTCATAATTCCCGCAAAAACCAGTTGGTTAACCTGATTCGAGCTGGTGTCCGTCGATAACGCCGGGTCGATCGTCGGTATGTCCGTCGCCCCTAACGACCACGTCATCACTTTGTATTCCCCGTCGTCTTCTCGCGCTACCGGCTCCGGTACTTCTACCGCTACCGCTTCCGTCGTAGGCTCTTCCGTAGCCGGTACTTCCGTCGCCGGCACTTCCGTAGCCGGTACTTCGGTTGCCGGTACTTCCGTCGCCGGCACTTCCGTTGCCGGTACTTCGGTTGCAGGTACTTCCGTCGCCGGCACTTCGGTCGGCGGTACAGGGGTTGCGGTCGGATTGCCGCCGCAAGCGCTGAGCAGCATACTTAAAATCAGTACCACACTCAATAACATTCCTAACTTTCTCGATCTCATTTTTTCCCTCCTTATAAGGAATTAAATGGCTTAAATTAGCTGTAACGCTATTTGCACTGCTTCATCGGTCATTTTACCTATACGTTTGAAGCAGAAAGTGCCGCTTTTACTTCAATTCATCGCTGAAATGACATGCCGCATAATGTCCCGGGAGAACTTCCCGAAATTCGGGCTTCTCTTCCGCACAAATCTCCTTTGCGTATTGACAGCGCGTGCGAAATCTACAACCGGAGGGTGGATTGACCGGTGAAGGAACATCCCCCTCTAGAATAATTCGCTTTCTATTTTCTTCGATAAACGGATCCGGAAATGGGACAGCCGACAGCAACGCCTTGGTATACGGATGAATCGGAGTGGCATAGAGTTCGTTTCGATCAGCCAATTCGACAATGATCCCCAAATACATTACCGCAACTCGATCACTGATATGCCGGACCATGGAAAGGTCATGAGCAATAAATAAATAGGTCAAGCCCAATTCTTCCTGCAAATCCTCCAACAGGTTGACAACCTGAGCTTGAATCGAGACATCCAAGGCTGAGATCGGTTCGTCGCAAACAATCAATTTCGGTTGCAGTGCCAAAGCGCGAGCGACACCGATTCTTTGCCGTTGTCCGCCGGAAAATTCATGTGGATACCGATTGATAAAAGCCGGGTTCAACCCTACCAGTTCCAACAATTCTTCCACTCGTCTTAATTGTTCCGCCCCTTTATAGGTATTGTGAATTTCCATGGGTTCACCGATAATTTGTCCAACGGTCATCCGCGGGTTCAGACTTGCATATGGATCCTGGAAAATCATCTGAACATATCGGCGCTTTTTCCGTAACGCCTCGCCCTTCAGCTTAGCCAAGTCTTCCCCTTCAAAAAAGACACTCCCAGAGGTAGGCCGGTACAATTGTAAAATAGTCCTTCCGGTAGTGGATTTTCCACATCCGCTTTCGCCGACCAATCCGAGCGTCTCACCTTGATAGATTTCGAAACTGATTCCATCAACCGCATGAACTTTTTCACGGCTTCCGGAAAATAACCCTTTACGGATCGGGAAGTGTTTATAAAGATCCTCCACTTTTAAGAGAACTTCTTTTTCCGCCATCAATACTCCTTCCCCGTCTTCGGATTCACCCAACAGGCAACATAGTGATCTTCTCCTTCAACCTGCGACAGTTGAGGATTACTGTATCGACATTTTTCAACCGCATATTTGCAGCGGGGTTCAAACGGACAGTAAGTCGGTTTTTCAAGCAAAGTCGGTGGCAACCCGTCGATGGAAACCAACCTGCGATAACTCATTTCATCCATCCGTGGCAAGCTTCCCAACAGCCCGAGAGTATATGGGTGTTGTGGCTCTTTATAAAGACTCTTAACCGGAGCCGTTTCGACGATATAACCGCCATACATGACATTCACCCGGTGCGCCAAGCCGGCAATAATCCCCAAATCATGAGTTATCCAGATAATTGCCATACCGAGTTCGTCTCGCAGCTTCTTCATCAGCTCAATAATCTGCGCCTGAATCGTGACATCCAAAGCCGTGGTTGGTTCATCGGCGATTAATATCTGCGGTTCGCAAATTAATCCCATCGCGATCATCACACGTTGCCGCATTCCTCCCGAAAACTGATGAGGGTAATCATTCATCCGTTCCTTGGCGTTGGGGATTCCGACCAGCTCTAAATATTTCACCGCCCGTTCATAAGCCTCTGCTTTTCCCGCATTGTGATGAATCTGATACGGCTCCGCCGTCTGTTTCCCGATCGTTAGAACAGGATTAAAAGATGTCATCGGGTCCTGAAAGACAACACTGATTTTCGCTCCGCGAATATGACGCAACTCTTCGTTACTTAATTTCAGAAGATCTTTCCCCTCAAACCGGGCTTCGCCGGCGACAACTTTTCCGGGAGGTACGGGAATTAATCCCAATAATGACATCATGGAGACAGTTTTTCCGCACCCGCTTTCACCAACGATCCCCAGTGTTTCTCCTTCCTTCAGATTGAAGGAAACACCGTTGACCGCATGCACATTCCCTTCCCGGGTTCGGAATTGCGTTTCGAGGTCTTTTACTTGCAACAAATCGGACATGTATACTATCCTTTAATAAAATTTCGTTCTTTTCTGATCCTAACGCTTTTTTGAGGTAAATCCCGCCTTTCGGAAAACGGGCATTCAGGAAAAAACTGGCATTCTTTCAAATTTTTGCGTTGGTACATTCTAAAAGTATAATTACCTCATACCCAATTGTCAATTCAAGAGGATCAAATTTGTGATCGAATTATACTCTTACAGAGAGTTTTTTGCTTTTATCCAAAAGAATCTGAGACAAAAACAGTATTAGCACGATCATTCAACGCATCGGCAATTGGCAAGCCTAACTATCTGTCGAAAACGCGAAAATCCGAGTAAATAAGCAAAATTAGAGTGCACTTCCGATCGGTTTTCGATCTCCTTCCGGAAAGTGCGCTCCAATTTTTTTTAATCAGATAATCTCAGTTTCTTCAATACCGAAGCAAAATTATTCACTAACCCGCTTTGCGAAAACAATCCGGCGATCGATATATCCCCCTTCTTCGGCTTCATTTTCACACGTGATCAGCACCAGTGTATTTTCGAATTCTTCCGCTTTCTGTTGAACCAAATAAAAGTCATCCGGTCCGAACAATTCGTTGTCATAAACGCTGAATTCCAGTAATTTTCCGTTATTATTTCGGACAAAAATCCGGTCGTTCTGCGCTAGATCTTTGATAAAGAGGAACGGCCCAACTTCCATATTATTCAGGTGATTATGTGCCGCAACATAACTGGTTCCTTCTCCGGGTAACGCACTGCCGCTTAGCAATCCCGCGCGGCTTCCCAGCCACTCTACCGCCCAGCTGCCTTCTTCTTCGGGCACTTCAACCACTTCGGTTGTGACGTCCAAGATCGGCACTTCAATCTGAATTCCGAGTGTACCGTATTTCATTGCCGACGGTTGCTCTCTGACCGCTGTCAACCTTTTCGCAGAAAAGCCGGTCGACGGGATTTTTACCATCAACGTATTGGTAATCGAGCAAATAACTCGGTCACCCACTTCGATTTGCACCACATCTCCCTCAACGGCATCCCCGTCGTTTTTCACACAGGACCAGGTACCCGGGACGGAATTAATATATCTTAGCCGTTTTTCCGAAAGATGGTAAGTCCCGGCTTGGAATGTTTCGCCACTGCTTACGTCTTNNTTCTTCTCCAGTAGCCCCCGGACCGCTCAGAACGCCGGCCTCACCACCGTCCGCCTTCAATTCCCAAAACGCCTCGGCTTCGATCCCTCGGAAAGGATTTTCCACAATTTTATTCAAGACCAGCGAAGGTGGGATATCATCATTCACGATCGTACAGATCGCCTTATCTCCGGATTCCAATGTAATTTCATTATTTGCTTCACCTAAATTATAGGACACAGGATTGTCAGGATCTTCGTAATTTTTACAATCCCAACTTCGGGGTGCGTAACCTCTTCCAACCGATTCGCTAAGCGTATAGGTTCCGGGAACAAGCAATTGTTCTTCGTCCCATGCAACATTTTCGGGATCCTCTGCACCATCGGCGATGATGGATGCCTGAAAATCACCGGCTTCCTTTGTCCCCCCATTGTTATTGACCACGGTTTTTTGTAGTGTCAGAGATGCGCTGTCGACAATAAGTGTATCTTCCGCTTTCACTGAGTTGGTGATTCCCTGCTCAGTTATAACTGATTCCGCATTAATGGTATTGGTATAAGTGCCTTTCGTTGATGAAGTTACATTAACCGACAAGGAACAGGAAGCACCCGGTGTGATGCTTCCGTTGTTCAATAAAATTGTATCCCCTTCGGTATTAATAGTAACGGAGTATTCGTCCCCGCAATTTGTCAGAATTGGTCCTTCTGTTAAATCCACGAATAAACCCCCCGGCAGTGTATCCGTATACGTCACTCCGGTCAATTCTGTTTCAGCATCATTATTTGTTAATGTTATGGTCAACCGGCTGATACCTCCCTCAACTATTACATCGGGAGTAAAACTTTTTTCCAGTGCCGGAGGTTGAACTACGGTAAGAGTCGCATCGGCAGGGGCATCGTTGGTGATCTCAACTGTTGAGTCATCCGATTGGGTTGCTTTTAGATTTCCTGTGGGAATCGAATTGGAATAGTTCCCGATTACATTGGACGTAACATTTATCGATACGCTACATTCGCCATCAGTTTCACCTGTCTTCGCCGGAACCGTCCCCCCTGAAACTGAAAAAATGCTTACGCCTTCGATTTCCTCAGCACTTACCGCCCCAAGGCCGCAACCGATTATTGGATCCGGATTTGTCGGATCAAATATGACATTTTCCGGCAATTCATCCGTCAAACCAGGGCTTCCAAGGGTTAAAGCGTATGAATTCGGATTAGAAATCGTAATCGTAAGACGTGAGACTCCGCCGGGTATAATATATTCCGGTTCAAATTCTTTACTGATAACAGCAGCTAGTGGTCCTTCTTGTGCGAATACAGAACCATATCCGAATATGAAACAGAATCCTCCAATAAAAAGCAGAGCAAGCTCTATAAGTTCGCTGATAATCCTTTGATTTTTCATGGTTTTTCTCTCCAGTAAATTAGCAAACACAATACATTTCCGATTGTTTCATTCAAATATTGCAAGTTATATGCCATTTTCATCAGCCTTTCCCCGTCCAGAATTCTCCTCTTGACAATCCTCTCATTCCGGTATATAGTATCTATACCCCACACGGGTGGGGTATAGATACGGCTAAGGAGCAAAATGAAGCAAACTTATCATATCAGTGGTATGAGCTGCGCCGCCTGCGCCGCGGCTGTCGAAAAGAGTGTCCGAAAACTGCCGGGGGTGAAGCGGGCAGATGTAAACCTGTTGGCGAATAAGCTTTCGGTGGAAATCGATCCGGAAGTCGTCACACCGGCGGATATTGTCCAAGCTGTGGAGAAGGCCGGTTACGGAGCGGAACCACTCGATATACAAGCGGTCGCTTCAGCAAGCCGCCCGAAGACGGCAGTCAATCCGGCGGAAGCCGAACAAAAAGAGATGAAACAACGATTGATCCTATCCGTCGTGTTTCTGATCCCGTTGCTGTATTTATCGATGTGGCATATGGTGGGTCTGCCGCTCCCGAGCCGGCTGCACGGTGCTGCCAACGCCGTACCGTTTGCTTTTACCCAATTTTTGCTGACGTTACCGATCGTCGCGATCAATCGAAAATTTTATTCTTCGGGCTTCAAATCGTTGTTTCATCGTGCCCCAAACATGGATTCTCTCATTGCCATCGGGACTTCCGCGGCTTTGATTTACGGGATCTATGCCATTTACAACATCGGTTGGGGGCTGGGATATCAGGACCTGGAACGCGTCGAACGATTTCGAACTGACTTGTATTTTGAATCAGCAGGCACCATTCTGACATTGATTACCGTGGGAAAGTATCTTGAAGCTCGTTCCAAAGGAAAGACATCCGAAGCAATCTCAAAATTATTGGATTTGGCTCCCCAATCCGCATTTGTCATCCGCGATGGCGTGGAACAGGAAATACCGGTAGAACAAATCACGGTGGGAGATGTGGTTGTCGTTCGGCCCGGGCAACGGATTCCCGCAGATGGGATCGTTCTGGACGGGTCCAGTTCCGTAGATCAATCGATGCTCACCGGCGAAAGTTTACCTGTCGAAAAGAAAAAGGGCGATCCGGTTGTCATCGCCACCGTCAATCAAACCGGAACATTTACTTTCCGAGTGGAAAAAACCGGTGCGGATACCACCCTCGCAAAGATTGTGGCATTGGTTGAGGAAGCAAATTCCGGAAAAGCGCCTATTTCACGCTTAGCGGACAAGATCAGCGCCGTATTTGTGCCGGCTGTGATCGGAATCGCGCTCCTCACCGCCATCGCTTGGGCAGTTGCAGGACAAAGTCTTGAATTTGCGCTCTCCGCCGCCATCTCCGTTTTAGTGATTTCCTGCCCCTGCGCATTAGGGCTCGCCACGCCGGTCGCTATTATGGTCGGGACAGGCAGGGGCGCCCAATTCGGGATTCTATTCAAATCCGCCGAAGCGCTCGAAATAACTCATTTGGTTAAAACAGTCGTATTAGATAAAACAGGTACGATCACCGAAGGAAAACCGCGGGTTACCGACGTCATACCGATCGATCCCTCTTTTACTGAAGGGGACTTGTTATCCCTCGCGGCATCGATCGAACAACGTTCGGAACATCCCTTGGCAAGTGCCATTCTGCTCGAAGCTGAACATCGAAATCTTCGCAAGTCGGACCCCGACCATTTTGAATCCCTTTCTGGCTTGGGCATTGAAGCGATGATCGCGGGAGCACACTATCTGGCTGGGAATTTAAAACTGATGCAGGAGCGGGGTATCGCGGTTGAGGAAATTATCCCTATGACAGAAGCCCTTGCGGAAGAAGGTAAAACGCCGCTGCTTTTTGCCAAAGATCGCCAGTTGATCGGCATCATTGCAGCCGCTGATCGCATCAAACCCACCAGCCGGGAAGCCGTCGCGCAATTAAAAGCGATGGGGCTGACCGTCATCATGCTGACCGGCGATAATGAACGAACTGCCTCTATGATTCAAAACCAGATTCATGCGGATCGGGTGATCGCCGGGGTACTGCCGCAGGACAAAGAACGGGAGGTTCGGAAAATTCAGGCGGAGGACGTAAAAGTGGCGATGATTG
>DCTP01000126.1:29747-38905 GCA_002329625.1 Leptolinea sp. UBA1437 | reverse complement strand
GTTGAGAGGGAAGCCCTCTCAGTTACACCCCTTTTTCCGTCCGATCGAATGCCTAAGCTATCTTCCTTATGAATTTGTCCCAATTAACATAATTGATCATCCTTATCCCATCGATATGGTAAAATCGAAATATAAAAAGTGAGATTATGGGAGGAAAAAGAATGCTCAAGAAAGAATTATTAGACATTCTGCGCTGTCCTGTCTGTGTAAAAGAGAATAAAGGAAATCTGATCAATTACAAAGATTCCTGGTTAATCTGCGAAGACTGTCAGCGAAAATATCCCGTCGTGGAAGATATTCCGGTAATGTTAATCGAAGAAGGTTCCAAATGGATCCACACCGAGCCGGAAAACCTTCAAATCCCACCAGAAATTTAAGAAAAAGAAGTTGAGTTTTATGGCACAAACAAATTATCCACAAAATCAGGATTCGAATAAAGAATATCCGAATAATCGACCGCCGCAAAATTACGGCATTCCGGGGCAATTTCCGCCCAATTTTAATCCACAACAACCTCATGGGGCAATACCTCCCCAACCGCAACCCAAGAAGAAGAAAAACAATAAAAAATGGTTCATTTTGGGCGTTTTTGCACTCGTCGGTTTGGCTATCGGGATTTTTCTCTTCACCAAGGTGAATCAATACGTAAAAGCGATGACCGTGATCAGCTTGCCAGGCGCACCTGTAATTAGTGATAACGGCAAGGTTGTTGTCGAGACCGAAAGCAATCCGGATGCGACCGAAGAAGCTGTCTCGATGAGTGATATTACTCAGGTAAAAGGTCAGCCCTGGGATGGGGTTTCACGAATCACCTGCCTTGCGATGGGATTGGATTATCGGGATTGGGAGGCACAGGAAAAATACGCACGAACGGATTCCATGATGCTCTTGACCTATGATCCCGTCACAAAAATGGCCGGCATGCTCTCTTTGCCGCGGGATTTATGGGTGGCAATTCCCAATCACGGGTATGGGCGAATTAACACCGCTTACTATCTGGGCGAAGCCGAAAACCTGCCGGGAGGCGGTCCTCAACTCGCTATCGAAACAGTCGAATTATTCCTCGGAATCGATATTCAGTATTACGCTGTGCTCTCTTTTGAGGGATTCGTCAATTTTATTGATTCCATTGATAAATTAGCGATTAATGTCAAGAATCAGATCACAGTCGACCCGATCGGTCCAGGAAACACCGTCACACTCTACCCCGGTGTGCAAGATTTGGACGGAGCAACCGCATTAGCATATGCCCGGCAACGATATACCGAAGGCGGCGATTTTGAGCGAGCCCAGCGCCAGCAGGATGTTATTTACGCTTTATATGAACAGATGGTTTGGCAGCTGCCTCAACTTTTGCTCCATTCCGACAAGCTTTATAACACCTTGTCCCAAGCGGTCAAAACCAATCTGACTTTCGACGATATTATCAAACTGGCATGGACGGTTGTGGATATCAGACCGGAACAAATCGTTCGGAGCATCATCGCCCCTCCGTATCAGGTAGAGTATGGGAAAACCTATGATGGCACTCAGGATATTTTGATTCCGATTCCGGATAAAATCCGAGAAGCGAGGGATGTTATTTTCAGTACCAGTCTTGCGGCATCTCCGGCTACCATTGCTGATGATCAGGCGACTTTGATCGCTGCGGAAGGCGCTCATATTAGCCTATTGAACGGCTCGACAAATCCCGATATTATGGACAAGACCGTTGCTTATCTGCAACAATTCGGAATCACAATCGATTCAATCGGACAAGCGGCGAATTCTTATACAAATTCGCTGGTAATTAATAAAGGGAAACCGTTTACGGCGAAATTCCTGGCAGATCTGATGGCCATCCCGACTGCTGCGATCACAATGGATTATCAACCGGATGCAGCCTCGGATTTGGTTCTGACCATTACGGACGCTTGGGCAAACAGCAACCCCATGTAACAATAACGCAACTCCGGATTTCATGTAACATCCGGAGTTGTAATTCATCAATAATCGGAGCAATATGGAAAAACCAGTTGTTTTAGTCATTATGGATGGCGTCGGTATCGGAAAAGGTGATATAGGTGACGCCGTAAAAAAAGCAAATACCCCCACATTGGATTGGCTGCGCAGCCATTGTCCTTATACTCAAATCAAAGCTCACGGCACAGCGGTGGGGCTTCCGTCGGATGAAGATATGGGGAACAGCGAAGTGGGTCATAACGCACTCGGCTGCGGTCAAATTTACTCGCAGGGAGCCAAACTCGTCAATGAGAGCATTGAGAACGGATCCATTTTTCATTCCGAAACCTGGAATAAACTGATCGGAAATTGTGTAGAAAATCACTCGACACTCCATTTTATCGGGCTTCTTTCCGACGGAAATGTCCATTCCAATATCAATCATCTGAAAGCGATGATTCGAGAAGCAAAAAATCAAAAAGTATCTCGCGTGCGAATTCATATTTTATTGGATGGCCGAGATGTTCCCTCCACGTCGGCACTGCAATATGTCAATGATTTGGAATCTTTTTTGAAAACGCTCAACGACAATTCGTTTGACGCCAGAATCGCATCCGGCGGCGGACGAATGAAAGTAACCATGGACCGCTACCAGGCGGACTGGAATATGGTCAAGATCGGTTGGGATACGCACGTACTGGGCATCGGCAGACAATTCGCCAACGCCGCAGAAGCAATTGAGACCTATCGAAAAGAATTAGAGGTTATCGATCAAGATCTGCCGGCTTTTGTTATTGCCGAAAATGGCAAACCGATCGGAACTATTGAAGATAATGACAGTGTTATTTTCTTCAATTTCCGCGGAGATCGTGCGATTGAAATCAGTATGGCTTTTGATTACCCGGACTTTAATAAATTTGACCGTGTCCGTTATCCGAAAGTTCTTTATGCGGGTATGCTGCAATATGACGGCGACCTGAAGCTCCCGAAGAATTTCTTGGTGAACCCGCCGAACATTCAACATACGCTTACGGAATTGCTCGTTAGCCATCATTTCAGCCAATATGCCATTTCCGAAACCCAAAAATTTGGGCACGTCACCTACTTTTGGAACGGAAACCGGAGCGGCAAATTAAGTGAAGAATTGGAAACTTTCGAAGAAATTCCCTCGGATATGGTGTCCTTTGACGAACGACCTTGGATGAAATCGGCTGAAATAACCGACAAGATGCTGAGCGCGATCACCTCCGGAAAATATGATTTTATTCGCTGCAATTATCCGAACGGAGATATGGTCGGACACACCGGGAACTTTGATGCAACAGTTATCGCCGTCGAAGCGGTTGATTTGGAACTGGCGCGGATCGTTAAACTGATGGAATCACATGATTTTACCTTGGTTGTTACGGCTGATCACGGAAATGCGGATGATATGCTCGAGAAGACAAAGTCCGGAGAATTACAACCGAAGACTTCCCATTCACTCAATCCGGTACCTTTTATGATTTACGACAAAACCCGTGAGTGGAAAATCAAAGAGGGCAGCTATGGTTTGGCCAACGTTACCGGAACATTGGTGAAATTAATGGGATTGGAACCGCCGGAAATTTGGGAAAAACCGATGATCTGATCGGTGACGATACTCGCAAAACAAAAAAAGAACATGATATAAAAAAGGATCGGATTTGAAAATCCGATCCTTTTTTATAAAAGACCGATTTTTATCGTTATCGGGTAACTTTTTTTGATTCCTCTTTTGTAAATTTTTGCATTTTTCCAAATAATCTTAATATTTGTTATTAACACTATGTTATAAACATCAACTCAGAATGAGTTAGAATTATTTATTACCGTTTTAATTTAGCGCATATTTCAGTTCGATTTGGACAAATATCACATTTAATTAAGATTAATTACTTTAATGGCCATGTTATTATTGCATATAATGTTAAAAATAAAGCAGAAAATATTCGTCCGACTTTATCGATAAGCGAGATTTGAATTCGTTCGATTCCGTAGTGTATATGCAGGAGAGATTTCCTTTCCTGCGAAAATTTTGAAAGGAGATTTATATGTATAAAAGAAAAATCTTATTCGTTTTTATTTTTCTGACCGTTTTTGCTTTTGCCGCTCAGGGATTGTTGACGGTATCAGCGCAATCCGACAATGCCGCGAAAGCCCCGGATCAGGATTTGGTTATTGCTTTCAATAACGATATCCGGGCGCTCGATCCGCACAATGTCTCAGACACACTGACCATCTCTGCGACACGGACCATGTACGAATCACTCGTAAAGTTCAACGAGAAACAGGAAATCGTACCGCTGCTGGCTGAAAGCTATGAAATTTCGGATGATGGGATGACTTATACGTTCCACCTTCGCTCCGGCGTACTTTTCCATGATGGTACCGAATTCAATTCGGATGCGGTGAAAGCCAATATCGATCGCTGTAAGGATGAAAGTTTGCGACAGAATCGGATTGTGAAGCAGATTGCGAATGCCGAATATCCCGATCCGTATACCGTTATCCTGACACTTGCAAAACCGAACAACACCTTCCTGAATAAAATGACCATGTTCGATTTCATCGCACCCGCGACGATTGCTGCAGGCGAAGAAAAAATCCTGCGGGAACCGTGCGGGACAGGCCCTTACACATTCAAAGATCGTGTGGAAGGCGATCATGTCACAGTCGTTCCTTTTGAAAAATATTGGGACGGAGCTCCACAGGTTGCTTCGCTGACCTTCAAAGCAGTCCCGGAAGACGGCGCTCGAGTCGCAATGCTCCAAACCGGTGAAGCGGATTACATTTATCCCATGCCGACCACTCAAATCAAAGTCGTCGAAGGGAAAAAAGATATTCTGATCGATGCGAAAACCTCCAATATTATGCGATATGTTACGCTGAATACCGAATTGGAACAATTAAAAGATAAGCGCGTTCGGCAGGCTATCAATTATGCCGTCGACAAAGACGCATATATCAAAACCGTTTTCAACGGTTATGCTTCCAAAGTCTATTCCTGTTATCCTGAGACGATCCAATACTATGCTCCTCAGCCTCCCTATGACTTTAATCTTGAAAAAGCCAAGGCACTGATGAAAGAAGCCGGAGCGGAAAACGGATTCAAACTTACGATTTGGGGAGATAACATTACCTCTGAAGAAAAAGGGATGCAATTCATTCAACAACAATTGAAACAAATCGGAATCGATGTCGATGTGATGCCGATGGAAGCCAATGTCGTCGCAGAAAAAATCCAAGCCGAGAGAGATAAAGCTGAAGTGAATATGTGGTATGTAAATTGGTCGGCTTCTTCATTCGATGCGGACGGTGCGATTCGCGCAATTCTGCACGGAGAGAGCATCCCGCCAGGTCAATATAACTCAGCCTACTATAACAACGAAGAAGTCAACAAGCTGATGGATGAAGCCTTGGCAATAACCGATCCGAAGATCCTTCAGGAAAAGTATGCAAGGATTCAAGAAATCGTCTGGGATGACGCACCGTGGATCTTCTTGGCGAGTGATCAGGTGATCAGCGGTTACAAATCCTATTGCAGCGGCATCCAACTGTATCCGGACGGAGCCATCGATTGTTCAAAAGCAAAATTGAATTAATCGAGAATCCAATCAACCGGTCATCTCGGTTGATTGAAATCAGGTAACCGGCAAAATGATCTTCAAAAACCCTGCATATCAGTTGCGGATCGATCACAATCTAAATCCGAACTCCGGATTTTCACGAGCGATCCAAATGAATGCAGGGTTTTTCTTCAACCGTAAGTTATTATTAAAAGTGAAAGTTTCGTTGATCTGAAAAGTTTTAACTGGCGAAACATAACGATCAAATCGGAGGTATTCTTTGGGCCGCTATTTTGTTAAAAGAGTATTGGGAACCATTCCGTTGCTTTTGGTAATTTCTTTTTTGATCTTTATGTTTATTCATTTGATCCCCGGCGATCCCGTACGAAATATGGCAGGTCGAGAAGCGACTACCGAAGAACTCGAAAACCTGCGGGAAAGTATGGGGTTTAACAAACCACTTTATCAGCAATATTTTTCGTATTTAAATGATCTCGTTCATGGGGACTTGGGAATTTCATACAAGACAAAATTGCCCGTTTCGGAAATGATGATCGGCCGGCTAAAACCCACTTTAAAGCTAACCTTCTTTGCCACGCTCTGGTCAACTATCGTTGGAATTGCCATCGGCGTCCTTTCAGCCGTTAATAGAGGAAAGTTGATCGATTATCTGGGAATGCTCATTGCGATTTCCGGAATTTCCATTCCGGGGTTTTGGCTCGGGCTCGTTATGATCCAAATCTTTTCTGTCAAGCTGGGCTGGGTTCCGACCGGAGGTTTGGATACCTGGAGAAGTTATATCCTGCCGTCCATCACACTGGGATGCGGAATTATGGCGATACTTGCACGCTTTTCAAGATCTTCGATGCTAGATTCTCTCGGGGAAGACTATGTTCGGACCGCGCGGGCAAAAGGGCAACGGGAAAGATTAGTCATCCTGCGCCATGCTTTCCGAAATTCTTTAGTACAAGTTGTAACCGTTATCGGCCTTCAAATCGGCGGGCTCTTGGCTGGATCGGTTTTGATCGAAACGGTTTTTACGATCCCCGGCTTGGGGAGACTTCTGGTCGATTCCCTTGCTTTCCGCGATTATAAGGTGGTTCAAGCATTACTGCTATTTTTCTCTTTTGAATATATTTTGATTAATCTGATTGTTGACTTGCTTTATGGTGTCCTCAATCCGAGAATTCGATTAAAGTGACAGGAAAAGACCATGCAGACTTCAACTTTCATTGATCAACCTATAAAAAAAGCAGAGAGCAGAGCGAAATACTATTTTCGTAAATTTTTCCAGCGGAAAACAGCGGTCATTGCGGCGGTTATCATCCTGATCTTCCTGTTCTTTGCAATTTTTGGTCCTCAGATAGCTCCTTTTGATCCCTCTTTACCGGATTACGATAACCTCTATGGCGCTCCCGATGCTGTCCATTGGTTTGGGACAGATGAATTCGGGCGTGACGTTCTCAGCCGCTTGTTGGTCGGAACGCGAAATTCCTTGGGTGTTTCCTTGGCTTCCGTTCTGATCGGAGCTGCCATCGGCACATTTTTAGGAGTGCTTGCCGGGTATTATGGTGGGATCATCGATTCCATTGTGATGCGAGGTTCGGATATCCTGTTTGCCATGCCGGATATTTTGTTAGCGATCGCAATTGTTGCGATAATCGGTCCCGGAATCATCAACGTTGTCATCGCTGTCGCGGTGTTCACCATTCCTTCTTTCGCTCGGATCATGCGGAGCGCCACATTATCCGTAAAAAGTTCTCTTTATGTGGAAGCCGCCCGATCCATCGGCTGTAAAAACAGTCGTATTTTATGGGTACATATTTTTCCGTCGACGGTTCAATCCATGATTGTCAATTTTACGATGCGTATCGGCACTGCGATCCTTGCGGCAGCCTCCCTCAGTTTCCTCGGTTACGGGGCAAAAGTCGACGAACCGGATTGGGGAGCAATGCTTTCTTCCGGACGAAATTATTTGGATATCGCTCCGCATTTGGTTTATTTTCCCGGATTACTGATATTTATAGCCGTTCTGGCATTTAATCTTCTCGGGGACGGACTGCGCGATACGTTGGATCCGAAGTTGAAATAGGGAACAGAAAATGAATGAAAATAACCTTCTCAAAGTCGAGAATCTCAGGACAGAATTTAAAATCAGTCGGAAAAAGTCTGTAGCGGCTATTAGCGATGTGACCTTTGAAATAGACAAGGGCGAGATTGTCGGTTTGGTCGGGGAGTCAGGCTGCGGAAAATCAGTCACCTCGCTTTCGATTATTCGCTTATTAAATGATACTTCAGGCGAAATTACCCATGGATCTGTTTGGTTCAAAGGGAATAATTTACTGAAATTGTCTGACGAAGAAATGCGCCATATCCGCGGGAAAGAAATCGCGATGATTTTTCAGGAACCGATGACTTCATTGAATCCCGTTCTTCGGATTGACAATCAACTCATCGAAGCGATTCAACTTCATACCGAATACACAAAACAGGAAGCCCGTAAGCATGCATTAGAAACGTTAAGAAGTGTCGGAATCCCCGATCCGGAGCGTGTCAGTCGCTGCTATCCCCATCAATTATCCGGAGGAATGAGCCAGCGGGTAATGATTGCGATGGCAATGTCCTGCTATCCGGATTTATTGATCGCGGACGAACCGACCACCGCATTGGATGTCACGATCCAAGCTCAGATCCTCGATCTAATGCAGGGAATTCGAAATACCCGCGGCACAAGCATATTATTGATCACACATGATTTGGGTATCGTTGCCGAGACCTGTTCCCGTGTTTATGTGATGTATGCCGGAAGAATTATCGAGGAAGCGCCGGTAGACATCCTTTTTTCCAATCCGAGCCATCCCTATACACAAGGTCTCATCGCTTCCATTCCGAAATTAGGATTGGAAGCGGAAAGCCTGCCGTTTATTCCGGGGAGTGTACCGGATATCACCATGATGCCGGGCGGATGTCGGTTTCATCCCCGCTGCCGTTATGCCACGGAAATCTGCAGCCAAAAAGAACCCGAATTGATCTCAATCAATGAATCGCAAAAATGTCGATGCTGGTTGAAAACATCCGAATATTCCATAAAAACCGAGAACGGAGAAAGCAGAAAATGACTGATTTGCTGACAATCAACAATCTGGTAAAACATTTTCCGGCGGAGAAAAAAATTTTCGGAAAGCAGGATTACGTTCATGCGGTGAATAACGTTTCTCTGGAGGTCCGGGAAGGTGAAACGTTCTCCGTCGTTGGTGAATCGGGTTGTGGGAAATCGACTGTCAGTCGTTTGATCAACCATCTGATTCAACCTGATTCCGGTGAAATTTGGTTTGACGGAACGGAAACGGCCCATCTCAGTGAAAATGAATTTCGGCCCTTTCGCCAACATATGCAGATGATCTTCCAAGATCCGAATTCTTCTCTGGATCC
The DNA here is from genome assembly GCA_002329625.1 of Leptolinea sp. UBA1437. Classification (GTDB taxonomy): domain Bacteria; phylum Chloroflexota; class Anaerolineae; order Anaerolineales; family Anaerolineaceae; genus Flexilinea. Next base: position 29,945 of record DCTP01000126.1, on the reverse strand, counting down.
CAACATGCGGATCTTTGATTTAATATCCGAACCGTTACTGATTTTTACCGATATGTCGGATCGGGAAAGACGGGAACGTGTCCGCGAGTTATTGGAAGTGGTCGGCTTAAGTTACAACCATGCCGAAAGATATCCGCATGAATTTTCCGGCGGACAAAGACAACGGATCGGCATCGCCCGTGCCTTATCGGTTAACCC
>DCTP01000126.1:0-29715 GCA_002329625.1 Leptolinea sp. UBA1437 | reverse complement strand
TTACAGAAATTACAAAAACAGTTCAACTTAACCTATTTTTTTATTTCTCATGACTTGAGCGTCGTTCAATTAATCTCGGATCATGTTGCGGTAATGTACTTGGGATTCATCGTTGAAAAAGCGCCTAAAAAAGAACTTTATCAACACCCTCTTCACCCTTATACACAAGCATTACTATCCGCTGTCCCGATCCCCGATCCGAAAATAAAGAAACAACGTATTTTATTGGCGGGGGATCTCCCCAGCAATATTCACTTGCCCGCGGGATGCCCTTTCAATTCCCGTTGTTTTCGCTGTCAGGATCGATGCCGAGAAGAGAAGCCGGAATTACGTGAAATCGAAAAAGATCATTTTGTTGCTTGCCATTTTGCTGAACTGTGACCATTTAAGCAAATAATCCTGTCCCGGGATGGATGCTTTTCGAAATTTGATTAACTGCCAAGCGGCTCAAACCGCACATCCGCCTCTTGCGTCTCAACACAAATGACGACAACCGTTTGGTTTTCCGCATCCGGCGGAAGGAAAAATTCCCAGTAGCTGTCATTCTCCAACGTTTTTCGATAATTGTACGCTATCGGTCGATTTCCACTCAAAATCTTGGCGCTTTGAGGAATATTGGCAATATTCGGTAAGGCAACGGTTAATTCCGGAAATTGTCCCGGATGAAAGACAGTTAAAAACAGTCGATGAGGTTTATGAGTGAAATAGATATCCGGTGTTTCGTAAACATAAGGAGGAACCGCATCCGCCCCATAGAAGGCTTCACCGTTTTCGGACAAGAAATCACCGACTTCATCCATTATTTTGGTGCTCTCTTCCGGAATCTTACCATTGCCGTCGGGTCCGACATTCAGCAGATAATTACCGCCGCGACTGACGATTTTCACCAGTTTGCGAATTACTGTTTCCGCGGAATCCCAGTTTGTATCCGATTTCTTATATCCGAATGAACGATTCAACGTTCCTGGAATCTCCCATTTTCGTTTCAAGGGGAAAGCGGGCAAGCGATTATCTTGAGTACAGAAATAATCACCCAATCCGTTTCCGATCCTCCCACTGACCAAACATTCGGGTTGTAGTTTTTTAACCAGTTGATAAATTTCTTTGCACTCTTCCGCTTTCATCCCCATCGGTGTATCAAACCACATCATTCCGATCGGACCGTAACCAGTAAGTAATTCGGTTAATTGCGGAAGGCACTTTTCATCTAGATATCGGCGAAAATTTTTATTTTGATTGTCATGATAAGCAACATAACCATCCGGATGATGCCAATCCTGAGCTTGTGAATAATATAAACAAAAGACGATTCCTTTTTTCTGGCAAGCCTCTGCCAATTCGGAGACATAGTCCCGTTGGGATAGTGTCCGGCAGACACTGTTATAGTCCGAACAGGATGAACCAAACAAAGCAAACCCGTCATGATGTTTCGCGGTAAAACAAAGGTAACGGGTTCCCCAACGAAGGGCGGTTTCCGCGATTTTGTCGGCATCAAATTCAAACGGATCAAATTGAGCGGCGAGCTGCTCATATTCGGACGGCGGAATATTCATGTCATTCATGATCCATTCTGAAAAGAACGGCGTAACTTTTCCTTTGTATTCGCCGCCCAAAAGGGAATACAAGCCGAAATGGATAAATAATCCATATTTCGCATCAAGAAACCAGTTTTTCGGATAAGAACTCATAAAGGAATCCTTTCAATCGAATTTTTCGCGGCTAAAAATCGGTTTTCACCGATCCGCAAGATGACAGGCGACAAAATGCGCCGGTGACACCTCAATTAATTCCGGAGAAACCTCTTTGCATATTTCCATCATCTGCGGACATCGGGAAGCAAATCGGCATCCGCTTCCCAAATTAATGGGGCTGGGCAGACTTCCCTGCAGCACAATCCGTTTCCGGCTTTTTTCCAAATTCGGATCAGCCAAAGGAATCGCAGACAACAACGCTTGTGTATAAGGATGCAAAGAATTTGTAAATAATTCATCAGCGGTTGTTAATTCCACCAGACTGCCCAGATACATCACACCGACTCGATCGCTGATATGTTTAATCATTGATAAGTCGTGCGCAATAAACAAGTAAGTCAATCCGCGCTTTTCCTGTAAATCCTGAAGGAGGTTGACAATCTGAGCTTGGATCGAGACATCCAATGCGGAAATCGGCTCATCAGCAATGACAAAATCCGGGTTGACTGCAAGCGCTCGGGCGATGCCAATCCGTTGTCGCTGCCCACCGGAAAATTCATGCGGATAACGGTTTGCATGTTCCCTTTGCAGTCCGACCGTTTGAAGCAGCTCCACTACCATTTCCTCTCGCTCTTTCTTATCGGCAGCCAGATGATGAGCATCAATCCCCTCAGCGATGATATCCATAACTTTCATACGTTGATTCAAAGAAGCATATGGATCTTGAAAGATCATTTGCGCCCGGCGTGTAAATTGAAAACTCTCCCGGGAAGTTAGATCTTTGGTTAAATTCATACCGTCATACCAAATTTCTCCGTCAGTCGCATGATAAAGTCGAATCAATGTTCGTCCGAGAGTCGATTTTCCGCAGCCGCTTTCTCCTACCAACCCGAGTGTTTCACCCGGATAAATATCGAACGTCACATCGTCAACCGCCTTCAAGGTTAGGTTCTTCCCTACATTAAAATACTTCTTTAAATTATTAACCGAAACCAAAGGCTGTTTATCCGGCATTTCGCACCTCGTTAATCATTCTTTTTGCCCGCGGATCGTGCAACCAGCAAGCGGATTCGTGATGGTTCCCAAAAGGAGTAAAGGATGGAGGATATTGCCGGCAAACCTTTAAAGTATACGAACATCGAGCGGCAAAAGGACAGCCTTTCGGAGGATCCGTCAGATCAGGCGGAGTTCCCAAAATCGTAAATAATTTATCCGTTTTTTCATGAAGTTTCGGTACCGCAGCCAACAATCCTTTGGTATACGGATGTTGCGGATGATAGAAAATATCTTCCACGCTGCCGTTTTCCACAATCTTGCCGCCGTACATCACATAAACGCGATCGGCGATATTGGCAACCACGCCCAAATTATGAGTAATAATAATGATAGAAGTATTGATCTTTTCTTGCAGTTCTTTCATTAAGTCAAGGATTTGTGCCTGGATAGTCACATCCAAGGCTGTGGTCGGCTCATCGGCAATTAATACCTTGGGATCACAAGCCAAAGCGATTGCGATAATGATCCGTTGACGCATACCTCCGGATAACTGATGGGGATATTGTTTGAAACGGGTCTCGGGATTGGAAATCCCTACCAAATCAATGATCTCGATAGCACGCCGTTTCATCTCATCCCGACTCAAATCTTTTCGATGGTTTTTCAATACTTCGATGATTTGATTCCCGATCGTCATGGTCGGATTCAAACTGGTCATCGGATCCTGAAAGATCATGGATATATCCGAACCGCGTATTTTCAGCATCTCTTTTTCGCTGAGCGTTGTAAGCTCTTTTCCCTCCAATCGAACCGATCCTTCGGTAATCGAACCGGTCGAAGGCAACAGCTGCATAACGCTTTTGACTGTAATCGTCTTACCGCTGCCGGATTCACCGACGATAGCAACGGTTTCCTTTTTATCCAGGTCAAAACTGACGCCACGGACCGCTTGAATTCTGCCCAATTCCGTTTTAATTTCGACATGGAGATTCTCCACCTGTAATATTTTTCCCATTTAGCCTCCTATTTCCGCATCCGCGGATCAAGCGCATCGCGGAGGCCGTCTCCCAAAATACTGAAACAGACCATAATCAAAACAATGACGATTGCGGGATAGATCAAAAGATGAGGAAAATTATGAAGGACTTGATAACCGTTATTAATCAGAACCCCCAAGGATGCGCGAGGCTCACTGAGCCCAATCCCGATAAAGCTGAGAAATGCTTCGGTAAAAATCGCGCTCGGGATCGTAAACATCGTGTTGATGACAATCACACCCATCGTATTCGGAATCAGATGTTTCAGAATGATTTTTCGTGAATTCGTACCCAAAATTCTCGCTGCCAAAACGAATTCCTGACTTTTTAATTTGAGAATTTGAGCCCGTACCAATCGAGCCATGTTGACCCAGCCCGTGATGGACATTGCGATAATAATGGTTCCGATACCGGCTGGCATAACCATCATTAACAGAATGATGATGATCAGACTAGGGATTCCCACCAAAATTTCAATGATCCGCTGCATCACCGCATCAACTTTCCCTCCCGCCAATGCGGAAACCGCTCCGTAGGTTACTCCGACAAATATATCTAAACAGGCGGCGGCAAAGGCGATTAATAATGAGATTCTTGTACCGTACCAGATCCGGGCAAATTGATCGCGTCCGAATTGATCCGTTCCGAAAATGTGTTCCCGTGACGGAAGCTGAAATGTGTGATGATAATCCGTTTTAGCGTAATCGTAGCTGCTGAAAATCGGTCCGAAAACCGCAAAAAGGAAAATTAGAATCAAAATAAAAAGGCTCACAACGGCGGCTTTATTCTTTTTTAAACGAATCCAGCCATCCTGAAAAGCCGTCAAACTGGGTTTTGCGATATGCTCTTTTTCATCCAGATTGACTTCCGCTTTTTCGAATAAATCAAGTGGTAAATCCTGATAATTTTCCATGGCTTATTCGTCCTTATTCCCCTGAATACGTATTCTGGGATCGATGACAGAGTAGAGAATATCCACGATCATAACCACCAAAATATAAAATGCACTGTAAAAAATCGTTAATCCCATAATCGTTGCATAATCATTGCTTTTGATACTTTCGACGAACAGACTGCCAATACCGGGAACCGAAAAAATGCTCTCCACTGCCAAAGATCCGGTCAAAAGGTTGACTACAATCGGGCCCAGAATCGTCACTACCGGAATAATCGAATTTCGAACCGCATGTGCCATCAACACCTGAAATTGATTCAATCCCTTTGCGCGGGCTGTGATAATGTAATCTTGTTCTAAAACATCGAGCATCTCGGTTCGGATAAAACGAGCGAACATAGCCGTCGCACCAAAGGAGAGCGCAATCGAAGGCAAAACGGAATGTGCCCATGTTCCCCAAAAGGCAACTGGTAAAATACCCCATTTCAAACCGACATAATATTGAAGCAATGCGGCAACAACAAAATTCGGAACCGAAACACCCAGAACAGCCAGAACCATAGTGAAATAATCGATGCCGCTATTATGTTTCCAGGCGGCGATGATCCCCAGCGTTAATCCGACGGCAAGCCCGAGCAATACAGCTTGTAATCCGATTAAAACCGAAGGCCAAATTCTGCCGAATATTACATCTTTAACGGTTCTTCCGGTATAGAAGAACGAAACCCCCAAATCGCCGTGAACCAGATTATTCAGATATTTTAAATATTGGACGGAAACAGGTTGATCCAATCCGTATTTTTCAAGCAACTGCTTTTGTTGTTGCGGCGGCATTTGTGAAAATCGTTCCGAATCAAACGGCGTTCCAGGCAAGCGTTTCATCAGAAAGAAAGTCGCGGTAATAATAATGAGCAATGTAATGAACAGATAAAGAATTCTTTTTAAAATATACTTCCCCATATCACTCCTTTCTTCCTTGTTTGAACAAAGGGATCTTAATGGCTTTGATGGTTTCGTATTTCTTTAAGATAAATATCAAGATCATTATTTTTCTTCGAAATTTGAACCGCCGAAAATTTGCTTTACTACTTTTGTCAAAAACCGATTCCCGGCAGTCGGTGAAAATTCTCATCGGCTGCCGGTTATCTCTATTTTTCTTTTCGATCAAAAACGAAAAGACTATTTAATTCTGGCGTATTTAAACTCAATCGGATTTCCAAAGGGGTGGGTTACCAAATTCTCGATATTACTCTTCTGCAGGTAAGCAAATCCGCGATAATAAAGAGGCGAAATTACGGCATCGGTATCCAATAAAATCTTTTCGGCATCGAGCATCATGGTCAGCCGCTTCGCTTCATCTGTTTCTTTTTTCGCATCCGCAATTAGTTTGTTATATGTTTCGTTAGAGTAATTGCCGCGATAAGGCGTTCCGTTTGTCCATAAGTCCAGATAGGTCATTGCGTCATCATAATCGGCGCCCCAAGCGGTAATAGCAAATTGATAGTTATTGTTATCCATCAATTCATTGCGGGCTTTGCTGGTTTTTGAATCGATCGCGACATCAATCCCCAGGTTATCCTTAAACTGGCTTTGAACAAAAGTGGCAACCGTTTTGGTCACTGAATCATCAGCAATAAGCAAAGTGAGTTGCGGCGCTTCTCCTAATTCTTCGACGCCTTTCGCCCAATATTCTTTGGCTTTTTCGGGATCGAACGGAGAGAGGTTTCCGTTTAATTCGCGGAAAGTTGATGTTCCGTCACCGGCGACGCCGAAGGAAACGAGTCCTTCTGCCGCAGCAGAACCATCGGCAAGAATGGTATCGGCAAGGATGGAACGATCGATCGAATAGCCCAAAGCCTTACGAATATTCACATTGTCCAATCCCTTGGCGGTCGTATTGAATTGCAGGTAGGTCGTCCGGAACTCGCTTTGAGAATGAAATTCCGGATCGTTTTTGTAAACTGCCACGTCTGTTGAGGATAATAAGACTTTGGATAATTCTCCGGCTTTATATGCATTTAATGCGGCTGATTGGTCTTTGATAATTTTGATATTCACATTCTTAACTGCCACATTCGCCGCATCCCAATATTTTTCATTCTTTTCCAGAGTCGTACCGACGACAGGATCATAGCTGGTGATCACATAGGGACCGGAATAAATCATATTCTCAGCTTTTACACCATATTGATCTCCCTGGGAAGTGACGAATTCCTCATTCAGCGGAAAATACATGCTTAATGTCGTCAGCCGAATAAAATAGGGAGTCGGGGTTTTCAAGTCGACTTCCAACGTCTTATCATCGATTGCCTTGACCCCGACCTCTTCCGCTTTGACTTTCCCCTCGTTGTATTCGGTTCCGTTGACAATATAGTCATTCATAATAAACGAATAGCCATTTGTAGCATCCGGACCCATTTGCTTTAACCAGGCAAAAACAAAATCTTTGGCGGTAATGGGAGTTCCATTTGACCATTGAATCCCGTCGCGTAAGGTAAAAGTGTAAGTCAACTTGTCATCAGAAACGGTATAACCGGTCGCCAAGGCCGGTTCGGGTTGATGATCGATTCCGAGACGATACAAACCCTCAAAGACATTATTTAAAACGGTAAAGGATTGAGTATCGGAAGCAGCCCATTGGACCAGTGTTCGAATTTCATTGGTGTCATAAACGGTAATTGTTCCAGACGCCGTTTCCGGTACACCAGAAGTTACCGGCTCGGTCGGCACGTTTTCTTCTGTCGCGACGGTTTCTTTTTCGGTTTCGGCTGTCGCCTCTACGGTCGGTTCCGAAACCGATTCGGTTGAAACGGTTGCCGGTGCGGTTGTTGTACTTTCTTTTGAACCGGAGCAACCCGTCAATCCGATCAGAACGATGCTGATGATCAAAATAAATAACGATAGTTTCTTCATTTTTTCTCCTTGATATATTTAAAATGCGGATAGCATTTTATTTCCCGTTTGAAAAATCATTTTATATTTCCCGATGGTTTCTTCTCTGATTCCCTCATCGATGAATCTTCATCAATAATATTCAATAGGGTTTGTCCCATTCCAACGTTATAGTTACTGAAAGCATATAATCCTTCTCTGCGATCGTTGACCACCAAAACGAATGGTTTTCTTTCATCACCAACAGCCATAAGCCGATGCAACTCTTTCAGATAATGGGGATTATCCATCATTAAAATTCTGATTTTGGGAATGGCTTGCAGCACTTTTTGGAGCGTCGGATTTTGGAGTCCCCGGCGATCATCCAAAACAATCATGACCCCTAAACCAGGCGAACGATACTTTTCCGCCAACCGGATCCATTCATTAAACAGATGTTCGGTGGGTTCTTTGCCGGGGTCGGCAAAGGCAAGAATGGTATAATCCTCACGTAATTCGGAATACAAATCGGTATTCTCACCCGATTCGCTCATTAATGGGATATTTTCGATTTTGGCATATTTCAGCTTGCCGAGAATGTCCTCTTTTGCCAAATCAACCGATAGAACAACACTCTGATTTTCCGGTACCGATATAAAATACACCTTGCATTTCACGCTGCCGTCGATTTGGCGTACGGTTGTAATTACACGATACTCACCGGCTTCGACCGGTAACTCCCATGTCTCTCCGATTGTTTGATTCCAATAAACCAGGCTTTGATACACCCCCGCGGAAAATTTTCCGATCGAGATTTGGCTAAAATAATTCAAATCCTTCCCGCTTTGGTTTCGGATAATCAGTCGGGAATTGTTTCGATCGACCGGTTTTGAATCTTCACCGATTCCGCAATATTTTTCGCCGTCATAAAATTCTTTCTGGCCGGTGGAACTGTTTATTCGCGCAGGGATTCCCAAACTCCTTGCAGTACTGACAAACAAGATATCCAATGAATGGGAATCGCAAATTCCGGTTGAAAGGATATTTTTTGCGTCACAAACCAAAGAATCATAACCGTATTCATCCTGAAGAATAACAGCCCTTCGTAAATAATCCCATAGCTGGGAAGCTGAATGAATCGGTTCCGACAATCGGTCAAAATACGCCTTCAGTTGTTTCCGCTGCGGCAAAATCATTTCATTTTCAATCCGAGGAGCCAGAACGGAATGAATATAGACATCTTCCGGAAATAAGCCCTTGTAAGGAAGAGAAGCTTCCAAATATTCTTTCAGTGTTTCTGAAGTAATATCGACAAAGTCCTTTTCGCGCAAAGTACTCAAAATTGCCACTTTATCCGCTGTCGCAAAGGAGTCGCACTGTAAAAAGTTAATTATCTCGTCAAAATTTCCTTTGGCATCCGTGAGGTATCGCTTCACCAAAGATTTGTCCCAATCCGAATCGAGTTTAAGATTTTTCAACGCCGGATTTTCCGCAAAGCTCATTTCGGTCTGCAACCGAACCCGGTTGCAATGCTCTAAACGTTTCTCATGCACTTCTGCCGTTTCCCGCGAAATTTCAACCGGATTCGATAAATCCTCAGCGGGCGGAATCAACTCGAAATCAAAATTCCCCGGTTTGTTTTCAACGGCTTTATCAAAATCAACGGTGATTTCGCTCTGCCGTCTGAGATCAACCTTTTTCATCAGGAAATGATTTCCGTCATGAACGTGTAAAATGATATCCCCTCTGCCGAGCACAAATGAAGCGAATCCGTTTTCATCGGTTTCGGCGGTTAATAACGGGTATAGTTCACTGTAATTCACAATTTCACACCGGACCACGGCTCCGGCAAATGGACGGTTGTCTTTTCTCACAAAAACATTCAAACAGGTTGTTTTTGCATACGTTTTCAGGTTGTTTATCATACAAAAAACAGGGGTGCGACCGGCGATCAACTCACCTTTCAGATCCGAGTTAAAGACTTTGGAATGAATCAACATCGCTTTCGAAGCTGCCGCGGTAAACCATCCTTTGTCCAAAACGGGTTCGGGTTCACACGCACCGAGATAATGCCATTTCCCGTCCGAATAGGCTTCAACCCAGGCATGATTATCATCACAGTGAGCCCAACGAGGAGTGTAACATTGCCTAGCCGGCAGCCCGACACTGCGTAAAGCGCTGACCAGCAAGGTGCTTTCTTCTCCACAGCGACCGTATGTCCTTCGAATAACCGTTAATGGTGAAGCTGTCCGGTCATCCGATTCTTTATAAGTCGCTTTTTCATAACACCAATAATTCACTTCTAAGATGGCATCCCGATCGGATTTATTCCGGACACGGGGCCACAGTTCTTCAAAGAATCGATTTTTATAATCTTCGATGAATTCGTTATTTACGCGATAAAAGAGAACGAAATTCAGAAAAATATCTTCCGGAATATTCTTCAGCCATGGAACAGTATTCAATAACATGACCGCATGTTTCACATGAATATCAATTAATTGAAAAGGATAAGACACAAAGTCTTGAACCGGCATGAATGTATAACAAAACTCCATACAAATTCTTTCAACTTCCGGCAATTCTCCGATGAACCGAGCTGTTTCAACTCCGGACTTACCGAAAGAAGGAAGTCGCTGAAGATAACCTCGATGAATCGTTTGAATTTTTTCTTCACTGAAAAACAAGGTCATTTTCCTCCCATCCTTCCTTTTCCAACTATAGCAGCCGTTCGTCGACTCTTAAAAATGAAAATCATTTAATGACCTCATCAATATAGCGTTGATAAGCGATTATTGATCCGCCGATAATATGCCCGTCTCGGCCAAAGCTTTCGAATTTCAACTGGAATGAATTCTTAATATAATCGTTTAAATGCCTTCGATAATTTTTTTCGATTAATTCTCTTAATTTTTTATTCTGTTGAATCATAGACCCGCAAAGCAAGATCATTTCCGGTGAATAGGTATTGGCAAGCAGATTAATGGAGATGGAAATATAATCAACGACACTGTCAATAAGTTTTACAGCCCAATCCACTTTCTCATCATAGCGGGCGAATAAACCTTCGAGCGTGATATCCGCTTCGACACTTTGCGCTTCCCTCAGGATAGCCCATTCGGCGATTTTTGTCTGAAGACAACCGATTTGCCCGCATTCACACATCTGGCCTACCGGATTGATGATAATATCCCCGATTTCCCCGGCCATATTATTCTTACCTCGATAAATTTCGTTATCAATAATGACCGCGGCACCGATGCCGTTCCCGATATTCATCACAACCGAATTATGGCATTGCTTCGATACGCCGAAACGATTCTCGGCGATCGCGATCGCTTTAATATCATTTTCAACCACAAAGTCTCTTGAAGGAAAATACTCTTTCAGAATTTTACTGATTTGGACGTTATGCCATTTCAGGTTGGATGAAAACTCCATCCTTCCTTTTTTATTATCCACAATTCCGGGTAACACAATTCCCACCTAGNNTTCCGATCGGGCTGGCTGTCGATGAATCGTTGGAGATTCATTGCCAGTTGCTTCAAAACTTCCTGCGGATCGAATCGACTGGAAGTGATCGTATATTCCCGAAGAGCTTTTATTTCCCCGAAAGGATCGACCAATCCAACCCGCATCTTGTCCTTTTCAAGGCTGACACTCAATGAAAGCAGGTTGTCGCGATTGAGAGAAAGCATCATCGGAGGCCTTCCGATTGAATTCTCCTTGGTGCGGTCCGTTTCACAAACAAAGCCCAATTGAATCAGATCATCGGTAATCCGATTGATTGACATAATGCTCATTTGCACTTTTTCGGCAATTTGCGCTTTGGAGATTTCATCAGCCTCATTAATACAGGCCAACACGAGCTTCATATTATTTTTCTTCATCAGATCTTTATCTAATTTCTGTGTTTTCATCATGAAGGCCTCTTTAAATAACACTGATTGGATCATTCATTACGGTTTCAATATAATTTTTATCATCATGTTAATATTAAAGCTGTAATACTTCGTGCTTATTTCTATTTTATCAAACTTTCAAAAGCTTTACAAACCGATTTTTACCAAAATTTCCAGTTACAAAGTATAATGACACAAAACTAGAAGAATAATATTGCAAGCGAGGTTAATAATGGGGAACATTCTTGTCGAAGTCTGCTGCGGCAGCGCAGATGATGCGGTTGAATCTTTTCAGGCGGGGGCGGATCGAGTCGAATTGAACAGCGATCTTTTTCACGGCGGGTTAACCCCTTCGATCGGCGAACTGATCGTTGCAAAAAAGCATACCGGCTTGAAAATCATGACAATGGTTCGGCCCAGAGAAGGTGGCTTTTGTTATACCGAAAATGAGTTTGCCACAGCGATCGAAGATGCAAAACTATTATTAGCCCACGGTTCGGACGGATTGGTGTTCGGTTTTCTCAAGTCAGATGGAACGATCGATGCTGAACGAACAAAAATAATGAAGCAAATTGCCGGCGATAAAACAACCGTTTTTCATCGGGCAATTGATGTTGTGCCGGACTGGAAATCCGCCTTGGATACCCTCATCTCGCTTGGAATCACCAGGGTTCTGACCAGCGGACAGGAATCGAATGTCTTTTTCGGAATCGAAACGGTGAAAGAAATGATCACCTATGCCGATGGAAGAATAGAAATTTTGCCGGGAGCGGGCATAACATTGAAGAATATCGACCGGATCGTCAGTGAAACCGGATGTGATCAGGTACATGTTGCCCATTACAAACCGTATTCGGATTCTTCTGTCAATAATAATCGCGAAATATTCTACGGCGGTGCATTATATCCGCCGGAAGATCGTTTCAATATGGTGGACAGGGATTATATTTCCGCCATTGTTAATATGACAAACTAAAAATATTCAGGCAGTATAAATATTTTTCAGTTTCTCCTCCAAACCATGAGGGCGAATCGCCCTCATGGTTTTTAATCCCGGATCAATCTCTGCATCGAATCGATATTTATTTGGATGAAACAGTCCGGCGATATCGCTTCAAAGGATAAATTCCATATTATCAAGTCCCATGATCAATTCCGGATAAACCTTTCTTCCCGTATCCACCGCCCGGCTCCGTTTATCTATCGTTTCAAAGGCGTTTGCGCCGAAATGAATCAAGACAGTCTGTTTTGCGTTTGAATCAGACGCCAATTTCGCTGCCGTTTCTGGTGTCATATGACCCGATACCGTATTGGCGGTTCCGGGATAGAAACCGCATTCCGTAATCAGCAAATCGGCGTTTTTTGCCAATTTGACCGCATTTTCGCAGTAAGCGGTATCAATTACGAAGGCAATAATCTTTCCATCGATTTCAAATCGATAACCGGTATCCGGCACGGCATGTACCAGAGGCAAGGCTTCGACTTTGAAAGGAAGATTTGTTTTTTCCAAATTCTTCGCATCAATCATCTCTATCGGATAAACGTGGCTGTCCCATGCTGCGGAAAAAGGGGATCGCAGCAAGTCTTTGAGATCATCCGTTCCTCCTATAGGCGTAATCACTCGCAATGGTTGTTCGAAATTGAAATAATCGAGCGCATGTAACCCGATCACATGATCCAAATGGAGATGGGTCAGAAAAAGATAGACCGGTTTTGAGAAATCAACTCTGGTTTTAATTTTTGTAATGCCAAAGCCCGCATCCATGATTACGGAATAATCGGATGTCTGGAGCAGCACACAGTTTGTGCTGCCGGTATCTGTATCAAACCAACCGTTTGTCCCTAAAACAGTTATTTTCATGATTTCACTCCTAAGCTATTTCTGCATAGAATTTTACATCAAGATTATTCACGGAATTTGTCCGCCTTGAAAAAGTCTGCGTATCATTTTTCCTTGACTATGGAAATTTGATACGCCAACTTTTATAAAACGCAGATTTGACTGATCACAGAAAAAAGGTAAAATAAAAAAAATAGAAAATACTATTTATCCTTTGGGGCAGGGTGAGGTTGCCAGCGCAGCCGATTCCCGATCGGTGGTAATAATCCACGAGCGCAAGCTGATCCGGTGCAATTCCGGAATCGACGGTATAGTCCGGATGAAAAAAGGGATGTGCCAGATCGGATCCTTTCTAAAGCCCCGAAGAAAAAGGGGCTTTTTTTATGCAAAGATACGGAAACAAAGGAAATACACTCCGGCACCTAATCCCGCCGTTATCGATTTGCGTCGGTTTGTGCATTTGGGAAATTCTTGTTCGGATTTTCGATTATCCCCCATTTATATTGCCGGCACCCTCTCAAATTTTCAGTCGGTTGATCGAATCGATCGCAAGCGGCGTCCTTTTATATCATACTGGAATTACATTGATCGAAGTTTTGACCGGTTCGATCATCGGTACGATTCTGGCATTGCTAACCGGATATCTGTTAGCGCATCATCCGATTGCGGAAAATGTTTTATTCCCCTACATTGTCGCGTCTCAGTCCATTCCGATGGCGGCGATCGCTCCCTTATTGATCATTTGGTTTGGATCGGGAATAATGCCGAAAATTCTGATTTGTGCCCTGGTAGTCTTCTTCCCTATTCAAATCAACGTCATTATCGGCTTACGTGACATTCAAAGAAATTTTCTGGATCTGATGAAATCGATGCATGCAAACCGGAAAGCACAACTGAAATATCTGGAAATTCCGGCTGCGCTGCCGGTGGTTTTCGGCGGATTACGAATCAGTGCGACGCTTTCCGTCATCGGAGCCGTTGTCGGGGAACTGACCGGTGCGGATGCCGGGCTGGGATATTTGATCAATACCGCAAGAGGACAGTACGATACCGCAATGGTTTTTGTCGCGGTATTTATGTTGATGATTATTTCAATTTTACTTTACGTATTGATTCTGGCGATCGAAAAACGAACCTTACGTTGGCAGACCGTTCAATAAATCGGAAAATCGGAGGAAAAATGATTTGTAAAACCACTAAAAAGCTGTTACCGGTTCTATTAACCGTCTTGTTTCTCATGATCGGTTCTAACCGAGCCTTTGCGGAAGAATTCTCGTTACCAGTAGGATTTGTCCCCAACGTTCAGTTTGCTCCGTTATATGTCGCACTTGAAAACGGGTATTTCGCCGAGGAAAATCTGAAAATCACACTGGATCACAGTCTTGAAACGGATACCGTCGCATTGGTGGGCGCAAACAAAATACCTTTCGGCATTTGCTCCGGAGAACAAGTGCTGCTCGCCAGAAATCAGGGACTTCCGCTGACTTACATTGCGGAATGGTATGAACAATATCCGGTGGGAATTGTCTCACTGAAAGAAGCGGGAATTACCTCAATGCAGGATTTGCGCGGGAAAAAAGTAGGTGTACCCGTTCTCTCCGGAGCCAGTTATATCGGACTGGAAGCGTTATTACAGCAAAGCAATATGACGGATGCTGATATTCAGTTGGAAACGGTAGGTTATACCCAAGTGGAATTGCTGATCAGCGGAAAAATCGACGCTGCGGTAATTTATATCGCGAACGAGCCCGAACAATTGAAAGCACTCGGATATGAGATTAACCTTATTCGGGTTGCCGACACCATCCCAATGGTCAGTAACGGTTTGATCACCAATGAAAAAACCATTCGTGAGAACTCGGAACTTGTCCGGAGAATGACGCGTGCTTTTCTGAAAGGGATTCAATGGACGCGACAAAATCCAGATCAGGCTTATGAAATCTGTAAGAAATACGTCGATAATTTGGCAAATGCCGAAAACCAGGAATTACAGAAACAAATATTAATTCAATCCATCGCGTTATATCAAAGTCCGTCTTCCGAAACACCGCTCGGTACAACGGATGCAGCCGCATGGGAAAAAATGGTTGAAGTTATGAAACAGATGAAGCTGCTGAAGCCCGATTTTGATATGAGCGGTTCGTTTACCAACGAGTTTTTACCGTAGCCGGCAGGTACTCTTTGCGAAAAGTGATCGCTTCCATCGAAAATCTCGGAATGACTTTCCCATCGGAAAACGGAGGGCTGCAAGCTTTAAGTGATATTAATCTTACGCTTTACGATCGGGAATTTGTCTGTATCATCGGTCCTTCCGGTTCAGGGAAAAGTACTTTACTGCGGATATTGGCGGATGTGTTGGTTCCCACAGAGGGGAAAGTAACTTTTGCCGACGGGCAAAATCCCAATCGTGCCATCGTTTTTCAGAGTTCCAATTTACTTCCGTGGATGAATGTCATCCAAAATATAGCGCTCCCGCTTAAAATTCGGGGAGCCGACGAAAAAGAAGCGCTCTCTCAAGCCGGAAACTGGATTCGACGGGTCGGACTGAACGGATTCGAATATGAGTGGCCGCAAAATTTATCGGGAGGGATGAAACAACGAGTTGCGATCGCCCGCGCTTTAGTCCAACAACCGGAACTGCTTCTTTTGGATGAGCCGTTTGGTTCCTTGGATGCCCTGACACGTGATCAGATGGGGCTGGAACTTTTGAAGACCTGGGAAACGTTTCATCCGACCGTTCTAATGGTAACCCATTCGATTACGGAAGCGGTTTTGTTAGCGGATCGGGTAGCCGTTTTCAGCAAACGCCCCGGACAGATTATTCATGAGTTGGAAATCCCCTTTCAACGCCCGCGGTCGCCCGAATTAAGGGATGAGATAAAATTTTTGCAGGTTGTTAAAAAATTAAGAGGAATGATCGTTACCGAAAGTATCTGAAACAAAGCTTTGCGACCGCAAAATTTTTTTTGGATCATGACGGAAAATTTAGCAGCAACTCTTCCAACAACAGTTGCGGACTGACATTTGCATCCAAATATTCCAACGACCGATTCAAATGCCGGATCAATTCGCGAAATTGTTCGGTTGAATATTTGGCTGCTAACGAAGCCGATTCCGAATGGAAATCAATAAAAGTGAGCGATTGAGCGGTCAGTTTGCCGTCGGTAGAAAGCAACAGTAAATCCCGCATGACAGATTGCCAGACCTGCAATACCTCCCGCAATTCCGTTCTTTTTTTATAATCCTTAAAATTGGAAGCATATCGAAATCGTTCGCGGGTATTTTGTGAGAACATTTCAAGGCATTCCGCGGCCGTTCTATTCATTTGCTCCGCTTTTTCAGGTTCTTTTAAGAGCGAAATCGCAAATCCGACCCGACCGGCAGACAGATGAGCGGCGCTTTCCGCCGCTTTCGATTCGACCTGATATCGATCTGTCAGATAGCTTGCCAACAGCGCCGGATTAGCCGGAAACAAATGCATCACTTCGCAACGGGATGTAATGGTAGGCAAGAGAGAATTTTCGGAGTCGGCTGTCAACAATAATTTCACATTTTCAGGGGGCTCTTCCAAAATTTTCAAAAGGGCATTTTGAGCATTTTGATTGGCTTCGTCAAAACGCAGCAAAAGACCGATCCGCCAGCGGGACTCATAAGGCGCCAACGATAAAGTATGTTGCAGATCCCGTATTTCGTCAATTTTCAGTATGGTTCCAACGGTTTCCGTCTCGGTCACAATCAAATCGGGATGCTGCTGTGCGGCAATCTGTCGACAGTTGCGACATTTTCCGCAAAACTCACCCGGGGCGGGCGGTTCCGAACAATTTAAAGCCTGTGCAAACTGAAGGGCAATTGTCCGGCGACCCGTCCCCGGAATTCCGACAAACAGATAAGCATGCCGGACTTCATCCTGCAAAATATGATTGCGCAGGATATTTACGACTTGATCATGCCCGAAAATATCCCAGCTCATTTTTTCATTTTCTTTTTCTTCTTCTTGGACGGCGAAGAAGCCTGAACAACTTCCCTTTCCCGCGGTTCCCCTTTTTGGGCGGTCTCGTCCGAAGATGGCTGCTCGTCATCCGATCGGTCCGAATCGCTTTCAACCGGTTCGGCATTCGATTCCTGAGGAGCCGACTCTTGTTGTCGTAAATCCGCTAAGCTGATCCGCTCCGCTGCCGTCAGCATAGATAATTGCGGTAAGGTGACAAACATTTGTTCCACAACGCTGCGACGAATATCATTCAACAGTTGCGAGAACAGCTCCGCCGCTTTGGTCTTATAAACCACCAACGGGTTCCTTTGGGCATAACTTTCCATGCTGATCGAAACACGTAATCCTTCAATTTGAGTCAAATAATCGACCCATTGGCCGGTAATACTTCGTAAAATTACCTGACGGTTTACTTCATTTTGAATTCGTTTTCCCAAATAGGATTGGATTTCAGCCGCGATTTCGCCATCCATCTCAGCCGGCGGAATTTCTTTCACTTCTTCGAAAATTTCCGATCCAATTGCTCTGCTGATCTTTTCCTGAGTTTCCGGTTTCAGCTGGCTTAAAGGAATGTTATAGGATCGCAATCTTCCCCAATCCAATTTACCGAAAATCTGCCTCAATCCGTCTTCGGCATTCATGTAATGATTCCAAATCAATTCCTTCAGGTCTTCCCGATCCAAATCCTTTAATAAATCACCGGCTGTATAAACCAAATTAATGCGCGTAAATACCCGACTGGTCTTTCGATGAGTTTTGGCGTCGAAACCGATCCTTTGTCCCTGACTGATCGTCCGAAAGAGTTGAACCCATTGTTTGTCCGTCAGTTCAGCCGGTTGGTAGGTGCGTAAAGCGCTTTCCAAATCCGACTTCACCTGTCCTTGGTTTCCGAACAGACGTTCAGCCCGGGTCCGAAAAGCCTTCTGAACCGCATCCATAACAGCATTTTCGAAACCCTCCCAATCACCGATCTCGAATTTGGTTGTCGGAGGTTCATAATCACCGATCATCCGATTTTCAATCAATTGATTCAAACGTTGAATATAGCCCGCAAATAAAGCGATTTCAATTTGACTGCGCAATTCTTCGATGATATTGGCATCTCCTTCGGCTAATTTGCGCAGCTTGTCCGGTGAAAGCTTGAATCCGACTCTTGCAATATTTCCGGCTTCCGTCAACAGATCCTGCGGTCGAATCGGTTCGACCACTCGCCCTTCTTCTTTGGCTTCCTGTTGTTCTTTGAGCCTTTCTTTCAGTGAATCAACAAACAGCTCAAAATTAGCTGTTCGTTCCTCCAATTGACTTTCATAACCGCTCTGAGAATTACGAATGAGCGTTTCCATCTGCTCCAAACCCACTTCATTTTCTCGCCGAAAAGCCTCCCGGCTTAATTCATCCAGAGCATTTAAAAGATTCTCTTTTTCCGGGGCGGACCCGACTTTTTCTTTTAAAGATTGAATCAGCAGAGATTGTGAGAAAGAGGGTAGATAATTCTCTTCAACCTCAATCGTCGGTTGAATGCTGTCCAAATAAAGCGCAAGTTTCCACTTTTCTTCATCCATTGCTTTATCCAGACGATTATCCAAATCTGTTTCGAGCATGGCATGCACATCTTCGCTTAAATCTTCTTTGACAAAAGCCTGATCCCGCTGTTCATAAATCCGCTTGCGCTGCGAGTTGAGTACATCATCATATTCCAATGTATGTTTTCGGGCATCAAAGTTAGCGCCTTCAACCCGTTCCTGGGATTGTTCGATCATCCTGGAAAAAAGGTTATTCTCAAGCGGAACATTCACATCCAATAAATTTACCCGTTTTAATACTCCTTCAAGCTGCTCTCCGCCAAAGAGACGGACAATCTCATCTTGCAGCGACAGGAAGAAGCGGGAAGAACCGGGGTCGCCTTGGCGGGCTGCCCGTCCTCTTAATTGGTTATCGATCCGACGAGATTCGTGTCTTTCGGAACCGATCACATGTAACCCGCCCAAATCACGGACTTTCTCCATCTGGTCGATGTAATCGATATAGGCTTTAACCGATTCCTCGTATACTCCGTATTCTTCGGGCGGAACTTTCAGAATCGCTTGATAACGTTCATCCAAGGTCATGTTATAAGGATCGATGCCCATTTTCGTCAAAACACGGTTGGTATCCCGAATGCGTTCTTCATCCAATTCTCCGCCCAGTTTAATATCGACACCGCGCCCGGCCATATTGGTGGCAATCGTGATGGCACCCAAAGCACCAGCTTTGGCAATGATCATTCCCTCCTCATCGTGTTTGCGGGCGTTCAATACCTGCGGATTCATACCACTTTCGACAACCTCAATAAACCGATCGATATTCGATTCATTCAACCCAAATTCTTCCATCAGAAGCGATCGGTTATCCGGATCATCGACATTCAGCGATACACCTAACTGTTTTGCCATCGGGCGTAAATCACCGGCATTGATCTCTTGGATGGGTTTATTAAACGGAATAAATTCCTTAAGCGGCGATTCCAAAATCTCGATATTATTTTGTTTCATCCAAGCCCGGCGCAGCATTAAAATCTGTACCAGCCGACGCAAAGGTTCCTGTTTCAGTCGACTTGCCAAATATTCGGAATGTTCGACGGAAGCCGTACCGACCAATTGCGGCCGGCCGATAACATGATTTTTCAGAATCTCGACTGTGATTGCGCGGAACTTCGCCTCCTCACTCTGATAAATGACATCCGGATAATCCTTCCGCTTATAGTAAAGCGGAACATCCGGTGCGGCGGGGTCGGCATAATAGGTATACTTGTAACCTTCTTCGTCTTTTGCCTCGCGCTCGATCAGGTTACTGTTTTTCTGGCGAGCGGTATATTCAAGGTTGGTCGGGATCGGAATGACATCCAACAGATAAATTTTATAGAATTCTTCTTTTTCGGTCAGAGCCGTACCGGTCATGCCGGCGATCTTGTCATACATCCGGTAATAATTTTGCAGCGTGATAGTTGCATAGGTCATATTCTCCGGCTCGACCTTTACCCCTTCTTTCGCTTCAATCGCCTGATGTAAACCGTTGGACCAACGTCGCCCCGGCATTAATCGACCGGTGGAGCTGTCGATGATGATCACTTTCCCCGACTGGACAAGGTATTCTTTATTCCGGTGATAGAGAAATTCGGCCGCCAAAGCCTGATTCAGATAACCCATCATCCGTTCCTGTTCAATCGTCACTTCTTCCGGTCGGCTCGGATCCCTTAATACCATCCCCAACAACTCTTCGACATGATCCATCCCGTTATCGTTCAGATAAACGTTATGATCCCGTTCGCTGACCTCATACTCATCCGGTGACAATTGCTTGACCACTTTTGCCATTTGGTAATAAGCATCCACATCATCCGAAGCCGGACCGGAGATAATTAACGGCGTTCGGGCTTCGTCAATCAACACATTATCCACTTCATCGATCACCGCATAAGAGTGACCGCGTTGTACCCGATCTTCCAGCTTCATTACCATGTTATCCCGCAGGTAATCGAAACCGAACTCGCTGTTTGTACCGTAGGTAACATCGGCATCATAAGCTTCTTTTCGCGGAACCAATCGCAAATGATCCTGATCCTCATGAGGCGACTCGATACTGTAATCGACCAGGAAGGCTTTCCTACCATTATCCGTCCGCGCCGCCATCTGCAGCACGCCCACCGTCAATCCGAGCGCCTGATAAATACGCCCCATCCAACGGGCATCTCGTCTAGCAAGGTAATCATTCACCGTAACCAGATGAACACCTTTCCCCGCCAATGCATTCAGATAAACCGGAAGCGTAGCTACCAACGTTTTTCCTTCGCCGGTTTTCATCTCGGCGATATTTCGCTTGTGTAAAGCAATGCCGCCGATTAACTGCACATCATAGGGGCGCTGCCCCAAAACTCGTTTGCTGGCTTCCCTGACAGTGGCAAATGCTTCCGTCAGAATATCATCCAGCGTTTCTCCGTTTGCCAATCGAACTTTAAATTCATCAGTTTTGGCACGCAATGCCTCATCGCTCAGTTTTTCATAATCCGGTTCGAGGCGATTAATTTCCGAGACAATCGCGGTATATTCTTCTAATTTTTTCTGGATCGGATCCAATCCGAGCGCTGTTTTTAACTTCGTAAACATAAATCTCCCACATCGGGTGAACAAATCACCCGCTTTCCTCAAAATTCTGCGTTAATCTTACCACTTGAAGCAAATCAAACAATAAAGGCTTTGTCTCAAAGAGCATCAAAAATCCTTCAAATAAAGTCAATTTTTTCTGCCAATTGCCATACCCAATCAAAACGGTCAATAAGCCCCAAAAATGATTTCATCCGACGCATTAAATCGGTTCTTTTCTTCTCTTATGAAATCATTCTTTCCGGATATCACACTTTCAAATCAAAACCTTGATCCCGGACAACCTGAAGGATTTTTGCTCGTTTATCCGACGGATTCTGCAATTTCTTAATAACTTGTAAAGTGAAGCTGTCCACCCGCCGATTGGCTTCCCGTAAATCATAATAAGTTTGCATCTCTTCGTCATATTCCCGAACGGCTTCTTTATAATCTGCCAGAATTTTATATTCATTTTCGAAAACTCTTAACTCAAGCGGCAGGCGTGGTTTTAATTGTGGATTCTGGTTCGGCCATCCGAATCCGACCCCCAATACCGGGAAAGTCAACTTCGGCAGCTTTAGCACCTGAATCGTTGCGGCCGAATCATTCAAGATACTGCCCAGAAAAACAGCGCCCATTCCGAGAGACTCAATCGCATTCGTCGCATTTTGTGCCATTAAACAAGCATCTGTCCAACCTTGAAAGAAGCGATCCATATCTCTTTCGGATTCAAATTGATAACCGTTGTCTTCTGCGATCCGTGCATTTCGATAGACATCGACAATGAAAATAATCAATTCGGGGAATCTCGCGACATACGGTTGTTGGCATATTTCGGATAATGCCTGTTTCTTCGCCGTATCCGTCACTCTTATCATAGCGGCTGATTGCATACCGGTACTGGTAGCTGTATGGTTGGCAACTTCCAAAACGAGCTTTAAGTCCTCCGGCTTCACCGGTTCGTCAGTAAATTCGCGAATGGAGCGATGGTTCAATTGATGGGTAATTGTTTGGTTCATCATTTCTTCCTTTATTTATTGATTGTCAAAAATAAGTTCATCTTTAATTTTTTGCGCTTCTTCTTGCAAATATATCCGATCCGTTTCGTTCAAAGGATTTTGCAATACCTGATCGATATGATCAAGCATGAAATTAAAACTTTTAAAATCACCGGGAGGGACAAGAGCGGTCGCTCCCTTGGAGAATGCATATTTCATTCCCGCCATTCCGGTCTTTTCGTTATCGGTTGTCGGATGACACCATGATTTTGGGAATTCATCACGGTTCTCTCCTTCTCGCCATTTCCGGTCGACCAGCGTTTTGATGCAGAGTAGCCCTTTATCACTTTGGCGAACTTTTTGCGCCACACGGTCTCCCCATCCGCGAACCAATCCCAAAGCCCAGTTCATAGGAAACAACACGGTATCAAAATCAAATAAATCCATCGCCCTTAATGCCTGTTCTTCACTGTGAGCCGAAAAACCGATGTTCAGGATAATGCCTTTCTTTTTTGCCGACAAGAATGTTTCCATCGCCCCATCCGGGCCAAAAATGGTATCAACGTCTTCCGCAGTGGTTATGGAATGAAGTTGATAGACATCAAAATGATCGGTTTGAAGGGCTTTTAAGGAATTTTCCAGCTCTCTGAGCGATCCGGATGCGGTACGTTCCATCGTCTTACAAGCGAGAAAAACATTTTTTCGATAAGGTTTCAGCGCCACTCCCAACAATTGTTCCGCGTCGTTGTAAGAAGGTGCCACATCAAAATAATTCACTCCGCAGTCGACAGCATAACTTACATAACGATTGGCGGTTTCCTGAGTCTCTCCCATATGGATGATTCCCCCATAAACAATCGGACTAATCATCATACCCGTTCTTCCAAGTCTCTTCTTTTCCATTGAAATCTCCTTTGACAGAAAGCTCATTGCATAATCAAATAATTGCTATTCATATATTGTAAAGACAATTGAGAATTTTTGAATAAACAACACGTTGCTAATAACGGATTTCAAAACGGAGAGAATTCAGTTCCATAAAATGAATAAGGAAAAAGCCGTGTAAATATTTTTACAACCGCTTCAATTCATTTTGAATCAAAATTCCGACACTGTCGGCAAATCGTTCAAGCCCTTTGATTCGTACGAAATTATGGCCGTAGATTCTTTTTGCGGAAGGCAGGTCCTCATCCATTCCGGTAAATACGCACATTATGGAAATTCCGAAATCTCTGCTTTTCCGTACTTCCGCCGCCGTATCATTCAGCCCGACCAAATCCGTATAATCCGCTTCGACCTGAGTTTTTCCCGTTGTCGGGACAATGTTCGTGTCGAGTGGTTTTGCATCCGACAATACGATCAGTAATTTATGTTCATAGGGTGAATTTTTCATCATATGAATCGCTGTCCGGATAGCCAGCCCATCCCGATTACAACCGGAAGAAAAGTAATTAAAAATCTTATCGTTATCATAAATTTCATCATAATCTCTGAAAAGAGTCATGATCGTAAATTTTCTTTTCGTACAAAACGAATAAACCCGAACAGGAATTTGGCAGCGTGTCAAACTTTCGGCAATGATATATCCCTGGGTCGCTATTGCCTCCTGCCGACCGAGCTGTGAAGCGGAAGCATCCAATAAAATATCCACCGACAAATCACCGATTTCGTTTTGAATTTTTTTCTGAAAAACATTTTTATCATGAATGTACAAATTTCTCCATGCCCGTTCGGGCGTCAACCTTCCGGCATCCGCTCTACCCGAAAAAGAGGAAGGCATCAACAGCATGGAATTTCGAATTTTTTCCGTCAATTTAATAATACCGGTATTATTGACAGCCAAATTCTTCCGAAAATATGCCCTGTTTTTCTCCCGCTGCATCAGAATAAAGGATTGTTGTTCCGACAGATTCCCGGAAACATCAATTTCACCGCGGGTAAAATGCAGGCGACAGTTTTTATGCGCTCCGGTACAAAGCTTTTTTTCGAGAATTTTCACCTCAGAGTCCGAGAGTGCGGGCTTGCCGTAATATTCACGGATATACTTTTCCTGATTTATCTCGTTGGCATTTCGGTATTTGCGCCAGTAGGAAGTCAGTATATTTTTTCTCACCGGAACGCGGTCGGAATTCGTGGATAAGGGGAATTCCAGCGGCTCTGTCTTCGGACTCCGTAAAAAGGGAATCCTTAGAAATCTTTTTCGATTTGTTTCATTCCATTTATAGACAGTTTTATTCTTTTGCAGGAAAGCCAATCGGTTTTTCTCATATTCGGCTTTTTGAAATTGAAAATAATTCAANNTTTGCTACCGTTTCGGACATTACCGGCTGTTTTCCCAAAACCCGCTGAAAATGGGCTACTTTGAGATCATCCAAAATATCGGAATCAGCGGTTACGGAATAATTTTCTAAAATCGTATTTGCAAAGTTTCGGCGTAATTCTTCAAGTACCGGTCGGTCTTTCCTGCCTTTCAGAAAAGTACTGTTTTCCAATCCCAACCAGGCCAATCCCCGAAGAAAATCGGCATCCACATCCTGTTTCAGCTTTTCGAAGAACTCCTCAAGCAGCGGAAAATCATAATAATAATGTGCCCCTCCGATAATATAATTCGCATATAATTCGGCTTTCCCGTTTCGATCGAAATATTTGACTTCGGGGCGAAAAGAGTAATCAAACGCCGCATTCCAAATAATATTGGATGCCCTTCGATTTTCCTGTAATTCCGTTTTTATCATCAATCCTTAAAAATCGCATCCCTTTCTAAACCGGCAGGGATTCTGAGCCGGATCACATCCTCAACAAGTTTTCGTTCGAAATCATCAAAGGTTTTATTGGTGATTCCCATTTGTAAAGCTTTATCGGCTTCCAATCCCTTATCCATTAGATGAATTGCAGCCAATAAACCGCGCAGATCCACGGGCTTAGTCGAAATCTCGGAGTTCTCACTCTTTTTTTGCAGATCCTGAAATAATCCAGAGAACTGTTCAATATATTTCTCATTAATGGTCGGAAATTCACGCAGCAATAACCGTTTCAGATTCTTTTGTGAGATAACCGGCATTTCAATCACCATGAATCGAGATGTCAGCGCTTCGTTCAGTTCCCTTGTCCCGGCATAACCGTAATTCATAGTCGCGATAAAGCGGGTCGAGTCCGCTAAAATAAATTTATCATATCCCGGCACATCGATGATTCGGCGAAAATCCAAACTTGCATGAAGCACTGCCATAGCTTCATTCTTCGCCATATTGATTTCATCCAGAATTCCGAATCCACCCCAACGCGCGCATTCATAAATCGGACCGTGTCGCAGCAACACTCTCCCCTCTTCCAACGTATCAATTCCGATCAGAGAAGAGGAATCCGTATTAATATGGAACGAAACATCCCAACTGGGTCTCCCAAAAGCTGCCGCAAGATTCTCTGCAAAAACGTTTTTGCCAGTAGCTTTGGGTCCGACCAATAATAGATTTTCACCGCAGAGAAGAGCTGTAATCGCCTCTTCCCAGATATCATTTCCATAATAATAATATTTTGGTTGGGGAATTCGATATTTTTTTTCAGGACTTACTGGATATTTTTCTCGAAAAAGCTCAATTTGAGAGATCAGATCGGAACGGATTCCTTCCTTACTCAAAAAATTCAACATACAATATACCTCCCATAATCGGGATATGTATTAATCATCCTTTTCATTATAAATACAAACTCAACCTTCTGCTATCGGAAAGGAGAAGGTTGAGGAAAAATAATCGATCAAAATTCTTTTCGGTTAAAAATTCGAACGGAAAGAGTTACGGAAAATAATAAAACAAGAATTGTCACCGTTGGAACCAGCCAAAAATTTGCAGTAATCCAATTCGTCCCCGATTCCAAAATATGAAATGTATCAGCTAAAAATACGATAATAAACATTAAAACCAGTGGGATATAAACGATCCATCTTCCCTTAATAACCCCCAACTTAAATAAGCCTGGGATCTCAAATGCGGTCAGAATCAGAAAAATCGAAAAAATGAACAGACTGCTTAACAGATAGTCTGAAATATTCATCGCTAATTTTGAAAAAGAATACTCCAATATCATCGCCAAAATCCAGTCAATCAGTGAAATCACAATGATGAAGAGATATCGACCAAAAATCAGAACGGATCTCTTTATTGGAACAATGCCATAAAGCCGGTATAAATCGTTCTTTTCTTCTAATTGAAAGGGATAAAGATGGGTTGACAACAACATAAAAAGCATAAAAGAAACCGCATCAATCTCGCTCCCCATTATTTTGAAAAAGAAAACCACCACAAACCCCAACAGATAGTACCGTAAATAGGGCTTTACCAAGATGAAATTAAATCGTAAAGCATTTAAGATATTTTTCATAACCCGTTTGTTCCTTTATAGGTAAAGACGATGATGTTATCAATCGAAGACTTTTCCGCTAATAAATTCGGAAAAAGAGTGGCATATTCGGTGTACATAATCCCTTCAAATCCGCTGTCGTATTCCCGATAACCGATCAAATGTGCCTTTACATCTGGAGTCAAATCTTCTTTTCCTCCTTTCACCAAGCGGAAAGAATCGATAAACTCGTCTTTTATGCCGGTGAAAATCAGCCGGCCGTTGTTGATAAAAGTGATATAATCCGCAATCTTTTCCAGATCACTGGTAATATGTGTTGAAAAAAGAACACTGCGTTCTCCATCTTGGATAAACTTAGCTAAAGTTTCTAGCAATTCATCACGGGCGACAGGATCCAATCCGCTGGTCGGTTCATCCAGAATAAGTAGTTTGGCATCATGCGAAAAAGCAACCGCAAGCATCAACTTTAATCGCATTCCTTTCGATAATTCTTTTACTTTTTTGGCTGGATTTAACTGATATTGTTCCAACTTTTCCCGATAGATTGAACTTTGCCAATTGCTGAAAAACAGCGCCATCACTCGGTTAATATCGTTGAGAGTCCATTCATCGAGGAAATAATGATTATCAAATACCACACCAGTGTGTTCTTTAATTTCGGCATCATAAGCGATATTATCCAAGCCAAAAACTTCAATCGTTCCGCCGGCTCGTTGAATCATATTCAAAATCAATTTGATCGTAGTCGTTTTCCCTGCCCCATTGGGGCCGATAAATCCCATAATGTAGCCTTTCGGCAAATTAAAAGAAATATCTTTTAATTCGAAACCAGGATAAATCTTCGAAATGTTTTTTACATTGATTGCATCACTCATCTTGCTTATCCTCATTCATTAAATCTAATGCCTGATGAACCTCTGATATGTTCAAACCGGCAATTTTAGCTGCTTTCAAAGCATCAGACAAATTTCGTTCCATTTCACGTAACATATGTTCTTTCAATAATTCCGATCCTTCACCGAGAACATAGCAGCCGCGTCCCTGAATATTGGTAATAAATCCTTCCTTTTCAAGTTCGGTATAAACACGCGTTGTAGTCAACACGCTGATCCGTAAATCTCGTGCCAGTTCTCGTAACGAGGGCAATTTATCGCCTTCCTTTAATTCACCGGAAAGGATTTGACTTTTTATCTGTTCTTTAATCTGTTCGTAAATAGGAATCCCCGAAAAATTCGACAAAGTAATTTTCATTTTTCGTCTTCATTCCCGCTTTCGACCAAAAGCAGATCGATCGGTCGAAACATATAAAAATGCATATTGGAGATTTGAATAACCCATCCGTTATCTATAAATTGATTTCTTTTTATGTTAGTGAAAGACCGTTTCATTTTTCTCTGCCGCTCTAACCGTACATGATGTATATACTGTTATATTTTTATAATATACAGTCTTGTTTTTTTGTCAAGGGAAATTATGACAATTGGAGACGATTTCACGTTCAATGAGCAATTTATTTATTTTGCAAAAGCTTTTTCATATTTTTTTGACTCCAGATTTGGTTATAATCAAAAAAAGACATCAGCAGAATCGGTGGGAGCGGATGAAAAAAAAGATAAATTCCCCTCAATATGATGGAAAAAAACAAAGACTTATTTTTTTGATCTCAATTTTCATATTATGCATCGCAGCGCTTTGGCTGTACCTCTATACAACACCCAATGGTGTAGGCTTAACTAATGATTCAGCGGCTTACCTTGGCGGCGCTCGCAGTATTTTACGAGGAGAAGGATATGTCAGATTTTCCGGAGATCGTTTACCCCGACCCATTACACAATTCCCGCCCCTTTATTCAATCGCGATCGCCGGAATAGCAAAAATCTTCCGGACGGATGTATTTCGGGCAGCTTGGATCCTTAACTTGATCTGTTATCTGATCAATTTGGTTTTGTTTTCATTGATGATTCGAAAATTCACGAAAAATAACCTGTTGAGTATTTTGGCTGGTATGGTGTATCTTTGCTGCGGACCGATTTTACAAGCTCATATATACGGTTTGAGTGAAGCTTTTTCTCTGATTTTTATGTTATCAGCCTTATGGATGCTATTTGATTTCAGCGAGAAAAAACGTCCGTTCTCATCTTGGCTATTCCTCGGTTTATGGATCGGACTTCTGACACTGGTCCGTTACGCCGGTGCATCGATCTTGGTAACAGCCATTCTGTTTTGTTTGGTTTCCGCTCCGGACATGAGAAAACGGATTTCACGTATCGGAGGGATGCTGCTGGGATTTCTTATTCCTTTCGGTGGATGGTGGCTGCGAAATTCTCAATATAACGAAAGCGCTGTCAATCGGTCTTTATCAGTCCATTTTCCCAGTAATGATGTGATCAACGAAGGAATCCGAACGTTGACAGAGTTCTTTATCCCGGAAGCTTTCGGCATCGTTCAAAAGGCAATTCGATTTTGGAAAATATTTTGGATCATTCTTCTGGTCACGCTCTTTGTCTGGTTGCTCAGACAATTCATTGCTTATCTGACAGGAAAAAAACAAGAACTTTCAGGGATCTTTCTGTTTGCGCTGGCAGCCGGCATTTATCTTTTGGTATTGATCGGGGTTTCCGTTTTTATCGACGGTTCGACTGTATTTGATAATCGGATGCTTTTACCGTTTTTTATTTGTGTCGCCGGCTTAATTTTGTCGACGATGGGATACCTTATTCATCAAAAAAAGATTTCATCGGTCTTTGGTATCCTGGTAATCGTCGTTTTTTCGGCATTCTTGTTTGAAGATGAAAGTGACCTGATTAAGACTTTTCATAAAGACGGACAGGGATTTGCCGGATCGGTGTGGACAGAATCGGAAACCGCTAAAGCCGCCGAAAAACTACCCCAAGGAAAAACCTTTTATAGTAATCGCCAAACTTATCTTTGGCTGATGAAAGATATGCCGGCGTATATTCTTCCGGTTCTTCGGGATGCGGCATTGCAACAGGATAATGAAGATTTTGAAAAAGAAA
>DCTP01000093.1 GCA_002329625.1 Leptolinea sp. UBA1437 | reverse complement strand
TCTCGATGATGTCCCGAAAGGAACGGAAATGTTGTTCCGCCAAGATTCCGGTCGGTGCCATCAAAACAGACTGTCCGCCCGCATCGGAAATAATCAAAGCGGCTAAACAGGCGACAATTGTTTTACCGGATCCGACATCTCCCTGAATCAGTCGATTCATCGGTTTGCCCGAATCGATATCTCCGCGAATTTCATTCAGCACTCTACGTTGAGCGGTCGTCAGTTCATAAGGCAAACTCTTTATCCAGCGGTCCATCCGCTCATCGGAAATCTGAAAACGGTTTGCGGTAGCCGAAGTTCGGTTTCTCTTTCGCTGTAATACATCCAACTGAACGAGGAAAAGTTCATCAAAAGCCAATCGTTTTCGTGCCGCCTCTAGCAATTCTGCCGAATCCGGAAAATGGATTTCTTCGATTGCTTTTGAGAGCGGCATCAGATCGGCTGATTCCGATACCGTTTCCGGTAAAAATTCCGGAATCAGATTTGCCCAATGGCGAACGGTATTAAATATCATCCGGCGAAGATAATTCTGCTTCAGGTTGGAATTCACCGGATAAACCGGCACAATTCGGTTCGTATTCAGGTTTTCCTGCTCGGTCGGCTCAAATTCCGGCCCGTTCATCACCGGTCTTCCCAAAAACACATCGATTTTTCCCGAGAATACATAAGAGGAACCCGGTTGAATTTGGTGAATTAGCCAAGGCTGGTTAAACCAGCTGACCCGAATCATCCCCGTTCCGTCCCCGACAACGGCTTCCGTAATCTGATATCTTCCGCGAACAACATTTTCGACGGAATAAACCACGCAGACGATGGTCACTTTTTCTCCGGGAAGGAGTTTGTTGATTGTTTTAAATTTCGAATAATCATCATATCGACGCGGGAAATAGTACAGTAAATCGCGAATTGTATAGACGCCTTGCCGGGCAAGTGCTTTTGCATTCTGCGGACCGATTCCGGGGATAATTTTCACCGGGCTGTCAATCGTTGAGGTTTCATTATGATTCTCATGAATCCGAACGGGTTTTCTCTCTGGCTTGACAGGTGATTCCGACCTTAAAGAATTTGAACTTTCATGATCATATTTCGATTCTTCCGGATAATCAGGCGCGGATGATTCCTCTTTTGAGCGATTTTCCCCGCCGGAATAATGATTNNTAATGTTGCTTATACCGGTCAAACAGTTCCGGTGATCCCAAATCGTTTAACAAATTTCGAATCGATTGCTCCCGGCGTTCTTTATCGAAATCACTGTATTCGGACAAAAATTTACTGACTTTTTCAATAATTTCTTCAGGAACACCTTCCGTCGGGGCTTCCCGACGCCAAATCGGGAGAAATTTTTCCATTCCCCCTACAACAGAGCGGTTATCATAACCTCGCTCAATTTCCAAACCGATGAATTTCTTTATTTTTTCTGTGGAAGACAACATGTCCCTATTTTAACCCATTTTTTTCGGAGCCGATTTCTCGATCCGTCATTTTTTTGGAATTTTCAATAAAAAAAGAGCATCATTCCGATGTTTTGCATCGATTTATCGGATTTTTTCCGATAAATCGACGTTTGCATTTCGAATCCCCTTTTCGATTTCTCTGTTTTGTAGTGCTATTCGATTGAAAGAATATAAAAATAATAGGGTTGACCGCCGTAATGGCACTCCACCTCAATGTCCGGATATCTCTCTTTTATTTTTGCGACCAGCTGATTTACATCGGCTTCTTTCATATCCTGACCGTAAAAGATGGTGATGCGTTCGTAATCCGTTACGTTTATCCGTTCCAAAAAGGCAAAAACAGCTTCTTCCAAACCATCTTTTGCGATCGCCAAATCACCGTTATGCATGACGATATACTGTCCCTCATTAACCGGTACATCGTTGATCTCTACCGTCCGTGTCGCCCTGGTCACTTCACCCGTCTGAATATCGGTCAAGGATTCGTTCATCTCGGAGACAATGGTATCGAAATCCCCATCTGGATCCAACCGAAGCATCGCGCTGATCCCCTGTGGAACATTTTTGCTGCGAATGACAGCAACTTTTTTGTTCGTCTGAGTGATGGCGTTATTGGCAGCCAAAATCACATTCTTATTATTGGGAAGGACAATCACCTTATCGGTCGGCAACGATTCGATCGCGTTCAAAATTTCTTCGGTGCTGGGGTTCATTGTCTGTCCGCCGCGGATAATCTTCCCGACACCTAAACTGGCAAAAATACGCGATATTCCGTCCCCAGGTGATACCGCTACCACACCGATTTGACCGTCCCGGATAGGAGTCAAGTCATATTTGCATTGCTGCTGCCGGCGTAAATCTTCCATTTGAGCCACCAGATTTTCAATGGCAACTTTGGTTACAGTCCCCAAGGTCAGAATATAATTGATCGGCTCATAAAGATTCTCAGCCGGAACATGGATGTGCATCCGATAATTATTATCACCTTCGCCGACTTGCACCGAAGTTCCGATATCTTGTAATCGGTCGTAAAAAGTGGAAAGTTCCAATTGGGTATTAGGCACAAAATCAACCACCACTTCATAATCCTGCCCGGGTTCGATCGATTCTTCCTCTTTCATCAAATCAATCGGCACAATTTCAATAACTTCCGGATTTACATCCAACGGTTTATTTTCCAATGATCTTAAAAACCCTTCAAAGATAAAAAATAGCCCTTTGCCGCCGGAGTCTACTACCCCGGCTTGCTTCAAAACCGGTAACAGTTCCGGGGTGCGATTTACTGATTCATCCGCTGCGGCAACGGTGATTTGAAACAGTTGCAGGAAATCTTTACAATCCGGAAGACATTGATTGACTTTTTCGGATGTGTCTTTCAAAACTGTCAGCATTGTGCCTTCGACCGGGCGGACGACACCTTTATAAGCCGTCCGTTTGGCTTCCGTCAGCGCGCCGGCAAATAATTCCATCGTTAAAACCGGTTGATGGTCGATCGCACGGGAAAATCCGCGCCAAAATTGGGACAGAATCACGCCGCTGTTTCCGCGGGCGCCCATCAATGCTCCCCGAGCTACCTGATTGATCAATACATCGACACTGTCGGCTGGTGAATCGACGATTTCATTCCAACCGGCTTGCATCGTTAATACCATATTGGATCCGGTATCTCCGTCGGGAACAGGAAAAACGTTCAATGAGTTAACAATTTCTTGGTTTGTCTTCAGCCAAAGTAAACCGGCTCTGATCAAAGATTTGACTTGCTGCGCGTTTAATACGGTTAATACGTTTGTTTTTTGATCCGTTTGCGGATTATTGGGTATAAATTCCATAATTCTCCTGATATTTCTTTCCTTAGAATCCCCCCATTAATCCGGGCAGCTGACGCGTAATCCGCGTACATGGACGTTGACATATTTAACGGTTAGACCCGTTTGATTTTCAACCTGATAGCTCACATTATCAGCCACACTCGATGCGACCGATGTGATTCTTGTTCCGTATTCGACAACGATATACAAATCGATCCCGACACCGGATCCGTCAAACTCGATACTCACTCCGAGAGTCGGATCTTTAATCAAAACATTCGCAAGTCCGGCAGCTTTGTTCTTCGGAGCTAAACCCACTAATCCGTAAGACTCAAGGGCTGCATGATATGCAATTGTCGATATCGCCCGATGAGAGATATATATGTTTCCATTAATTTTCTGTTCAGTACTCATTCAACATCTTCCTTTTCCGCACATATTTCCGGGTCAAATCAATACTCAATGCCGATCCGGTTCGTAAAAAAGGTTTCCAGCTTTTCCCATTTTAACCGTTAATCAAAATGTTTTGGGATGAATATTGAAAGTTATGTCAATCCCCTTCTTGACAAATGACAAAATCGGAATAAAATAACAGTTGAACAATTGTTCAATTGTTATCAGAAAGGAAATTATGACGGAAGCGGAGAATTTCAGCGATTGCACGGTATTGCATGAAGATACGGTAAAAGCCGTACAGGCACAGATGCCGGATGAGCCGCAATTTTATGATCTTGCCGATTTATACAAAGTCTTCGGAGATACGACCCGAATCAAAATTCTTTGGGCTTTGGATATTCATGAAATGTGCGTCTGTGATCTGGCAGTCTTATTGAACGTCACCAAGTCAGCTATATCACATCAATTACGCATCTTGCGTCAGGAAAATCTGGTCAAACCGCGTCGTGAAGGGAAAGAGGTTTTTTATTCATTGGCCGATGACCATGTCCGTTCAATTTTTGAAAAAGGGTTGGAACATATCAACGAGTTATAAAACAAGGAAAGTATGGGAAAACAATACAAATTATCCGGTTTAAGCTGTCCCGTTTGTGCGTTCAATATAGAGCAAAAAATTAACGAAATTCCGGGTGTCCGCAACGCCTCCGTGAACTTTGCCACGCAAACTCTTGAGATAGAAACTGAATCGGAAAATGAAATTCCGTTGTTTTCGGAATTGGAGGAGATTATCCATACTTATGAACCGGAAACGACGCTGAAAGAGTACTCTCCGGCTGAAAATTCTTTGGGAAAAGAAGAAAGAAAACCGGAAAAATTCAGGAAAAGAATAATTACGTTTGTTTTATCGGCCATTCTCGCCATTGCGGGAAGCATGCAACCCGAAGCGAGCGCGATGCGAATTTTTCTGTTTCTTTTGGCCTATCTTCTCGCCGGCATCAGAGTTATTCGAAAGGCGATCAACAGGATCCGGCACGGAAATTGGTTCGACGAAAACTTTCTGATGAGTATCGCTTCGATTGGAGCCATTGCGATCGGGGAGTTCCCGGAAGCGATTGCCGTGATGATTTTTTATGAAGCTGGAGAATTATTGCAGGAATTGGCAGTCGATCATTCGCGAAAATCAATTGCCAGTTTGATGAATATCCGCCCCGATTATGCCAATTTAGTTCAGGGGGATGGAACGCTTCGGGTAAATCCAGCGGATGTCAAAGTCGGTGATCTCATTCAAGTGAAAGCGGGCGAAAGGATCCCGTTGGATGGTATTGTGGAGGAAGGACATTCAATGTTGGATACATCAGCCCTAACGGGAGAATCCGTGCCACGGGAAGTTTTTCCGGGAGATCGTTCTTTGTCCGGCTCAATTAATCAGTCCGGTGTACTGACGATTCGAGTAAACAAAACTTTCGGCGAATCGACAGTCAACCGAATTCTGGATATGGTCGAAAATGCAAGCGAGAAGAAAGCGGCTACCGAACAATTCATCACCAAATTTTCAAAAGTTTACACCCCGATCGTTATCGCATTGGCATTTCTAATCGCGGTTATTCCGCCGCTTATCAGCGGCGATCCTTGGAACCAATGGCTTTATCGTGGACTGGTTTTTTTGGTAATATCATGCCCTTGCGCATTGGTCATTTCCATTCCGTTGGGGTTCATCGGCGGGATCGGGAAAGCTTCANNACATTGACAAAAGGAACCTACAACGTCACCAAAGTGCTGCCTGCATCCGGATTCTCCGAAAATTATCTGTTGGAAACCGCTGCGTATGCGGAAGCCTATGCCACCCATCCTATTGCAAAATCAATCCTGCGCGCTTATGGGAAAGAAATTGATTTCAGTAAAATCGAAGAAGTTGAGGAGATTGCTGGACAGGGAATTCGGGCATCTATTCAAGGGGAAAAAGTCCTGATCGGAAATCGAAAAATGATGGAAGGAGCCGGCATCACACCATCGCAGATCACCGAAAACGGAACCGTCATTGATGTGGCAGTCGACGGGATATTTATCGGCAGCCTGATTATTTCGGATGAAGTCAAAGCGGATAGTCTCTCAGCATTAAAGAGATTGAAAGCGCTCGGTGTTAAAGAACTGGTAATGCTGACCGGTGATAAAAAATCCGTTGGTGAGGAAATCGGCAGAAAATTAGGGATCGATCGGGTTTACAGTGAACTGTTACCGGATCAAAAAGTTGAAATCGTCGAACAATTGTTACGCGAAAAACCGGAGAAGACTACGCTGATGTTTGTCGGGGATGGGATGAACGATGCGCCGGTTCTGGCTCTGGCTGATATTGGTGTCGCCATGGGAAAGCTCGGATCCGATGCCGCAATCGAAGCGGCAGATGTGGTTATTTTGACAGATGAACCTTCCAGAATACCAACTCTGATTGAAATCGCTCGAAAAACTCATCATATCGTCGGAGAGAATATCTTGTTGGCAATTTCGATTAAAGTATTCATTATGATTTTCGGAGCCGCCGGCATCGCCAATATGTGGATGGCTGTTTTTGCGGACGTGGGAGTGATGTTGGTTGCCGTCCTGAATTCCCTCAGAATATTAAGATAAGGACGCCGTCAATCGTTTTTCCGCTCCTTTTCCGAAGCTTTGATTTTTCGATGAGCCTCAATACACATTCGGGTAAAACCTTTAATTTGATACCAGGCGTTTTGATGACTTCGTTCATCCCCATAAATGGTTGAAATCGGTACCCAACCGATTTCCCACCCCTGAGAGAGACAAACAATAATCATTTCCACCAAAAAGTTATATCCGGCCTCTTTGGATTCCAATAGAAGTGGTATTAATTCTTTATCCACCAATCGATAACCTGATTGATTATCGGGTAAATCCTGACCTACAGCATGAGAGAGCAGAAATTTGCCAATGGTATTGGTAAACCGCCTGAATAACGGCATCTGCTTATAATCCCGATATCCGATGATCATTTTATTATGATCTCGTTCATATTTTTCGATAAACCGGCCGATTTCAGACGGTGCATGCTGCCCATCCGAATCCAAAAGAATGACCGCGTCGAACCCGTGTTCCAGTGCCCAAGCCAATCCATCTTTCGTCGTTTGACCCACACCGCAGTTATATCCTCTGGATAAAACCGTAACACCTTCCGCTTCGGCTAAAGCTTTGGTCCGATCGACTGATCCGTCATCCACCACAACGATATCATCAATATAATGCTTCAGTTCGCGAACCACTTGGGAGATATGTTTTTCTTCGTTATAAGCCGGTAAGACCGCTACCAGTTTTGCCATGCCTTTTCCTTTCCTTCATCTGATTGACCCTTTTCGGATCCCGGATTCTTCACAATCTTTGCCATAAAAAGGATTTCGATCCGAATCGCCGTCCGTTTATCCCTTTTGCAACGGAAATACTTTTATCGCACCGGCTTCCCGAGCCGGACAGACAGTCAGGCATAATCCGCAACCATTGCATTTTTCGGGTTCGACATGGGGAAAAATTTGACCGGTTTGAAGATCTGCCATCTGTTCGAAAGCCTGATACGGACAAGCGCTGACGCAGCGATAACAGCGAATGCATTGAGATGAATCCACGCGTGCTACTCCGATTTTAGCTTGTTGTTTTTGAGTGACAGCGAACCTCGGAATCGCTCCGCTCGGACAAACCTGACTGCACCGGTTGCAATCTGGCAGGCAGGAATTAACGCTGAGATCCACAATCGGGGTCAATGTGGCGGTCCAATCACCTATTCCCAACGAAGGTTTTATAATTTTTTGCGGGCAGGCTGCGAAACACTG
>DCTP01000020.1:3063-6665 GCA_002329625.1 Leptolinea sp. UBA1437 | reverse complement strand
CGGGTTATGAGCCCGACGAGCTGCCACTGCTCTACCCCGCAATAGCTTTACTATGATACACCCTTTTTTGATTAAGTCAAGCCCGAATTCGGCTTTTCTCCTCTAAAACAGTGAGAATTGCTCGGGATTTCCCTCTTCTTCGGAAGGTATTTCATCCTTCTGTTGTTCAACCGGTTTCGATTTAGGTTCTTTTTTTACCGGTTGCTTCGGTTTTTCAGAAGATAAAGGGCTTTTTTTCTCGCTCTTATTTTCGGCTTCCCCTGCCGATAAGAGGTTAATGCCTGTAACTTTGTGATTCAGCAACTTGATAAAATATTCCAAGAATTTCGTCCGTTTGACTTGCTTAATCATCGCTTGCCGGACTTGGCGGGCTTTGTTGTTTCCATACCGTACCAATAATACGGACATACTATCGGGTAAAACAGTGATTCCAACCACTTTCTCTGACGGATTTAAGCGAACTGCTTTAACACCTTGACCATATCGCCCTTGTTTCGGGAATTCTTCGACCGGGATTTTCCCAATGCCCCAATCGGATGTGACAAAGCAGCAGAAATCAGCGTTGTCGACCAAGGTGGCATCAGCTACTAAATCATCTTCCTTCAATTTGATTCCGTTTACACCGGCTGCGATTAAACCCATCGGTCGCAAATCACTTTGATCAAAGCGAATGGCCATCCCGTTTTGAGTGGCGATCAAGATTTCTTTTGAATCGTCCCGGCAAACTTTTACGGTAATGAGTTTGTCTCCGGGGTTGATTTTGCAAATTGTAAAGGATTGTGAGGAGGCGGGCGGCAATTCCTCCGCGAGCGACTTTTTCACCATTCCTTTTTCGCTGAATGTGATGACGGAGCAGGTTTCCGAGCCGCGCTCTTTCGTGGAGAGCGTGAAAACGGCAGCTACTTTATCATCCGCTGTCCATCCCGATATCAGGTTGGCATCAAACCCGCCTGCAAAGCTTTCAACTTTGGGGAGCGTCTCCGCGTAAATTCCAAAAGCTCTACCGGTTTCCGAAACAACGTAAACGGTCTGTTGGGTATCGGTCTTTAAGATCCAGGGAGGGATCTCAAATCCTTTTTCATTGATCTTTTCGGGATCGCACCGTCCGATTTTCCCTTCGGCGGTCATTCCAATACAAATCGGCTCCGCCCGAACTAATTCGTTTGCAGTTAATACTTCTTTCGAGGAGATTCCTTCACCAAGGACTGCAATTTGGGTTCGGCGTGGATCTGCATATTTTTGTTTAAGAGCTAATTGGTTATCAATCAGGACTTTTCTTATCTTTTGCGGAGAGGCTAATAATTCCTGGAACTCTTTGATACGTTCTTCCAAATCATGAAATTCCTTCAGGAGTTTATCCTGTTCCAAATGAGTGAGGCGCTTTAGAGGCATGTCCAAAATGGCTTGGGTTTGCTCTCGATCCAATTTATATTTATCCATGATCTTGGTACGAGCATCATTCTCATCATCCGCATTACGAATGATTTTGATGATGGCATCCAGATGTTGAATGGCGATGAGAAGACCTTCCAGAATATGAGCCCGCTGTTCTGCCTTTCCCAGCTCAAAAGTGATTTTGCGTTTGATGACATCCAACCGGTGGTCGATATAAACTCGTAAGGCTTGTTTTAAGGTGAGAATTCGGGGTTGGTTATCTACAAGCGCAAGCAGGATGATGCCGAATGTGACTTGCAACGGTGTATGTTTGTACAGTTTGCGTAAAACATCTTCAGCATCAGCGGATTTGGATAACTCGATGACAATCCGCATCCCCTGCCGATCGGATTCATCCCGTAAATCGGTGATGGTATCCAAAACGCCTTCCCGTGTGAGAAGAGCGATTCTTTCAATCAATCCGTTCTTATTCACCTGATAAGGGATTTCGGTGATAATCAGCCTCGTTCTGCCCCGCCCCATATCTTCCACATGAACTCTTCCGCGTACCATCAATTTGCCACGCCCAGTTGCATAAGCGGAGACAAGCTCGTTGCGTTCATCCTCCAAAACGATAATACCGCCTGTCGGGAAATCGGGTCCGTGAATATAGCGCATCAAATCGTCGGCTGTGATCTCATCATACTCATCCCATTGATCCAAGAGGTAGACGATCGCATCGACCAATTCCCCCAGGTTATGCGGAGGGATATTGGTCGCCATTCCGACCGCAATTCCGCTGGACCCGTTGAGCAGCAGATTGGGCAAGGCGGAAGGCAGGACAATCGGTTCGTCCAGGGTATCATCAAAATTGCGGGTGAAATCGACCGTGTTTTCATCGATATCATTCAGCAATTCCATCGAGTAAGGGGCTAACCTGGCTTCGGTATACCGCATAGCAGCCGGGGGATCACCATCAATGCTGCCGAAGTTTCCCTGCCCTTCTACCAGCGGATAGCGAATGGTAAAATCTTGAGCCAGCCGTGCCATGGCATCATAGACGGCGGAGTCCCCATGGGGATGATATTTTCCCAGGACTTCACCCACAATTCTGGCTGATTTTTTAAATTCGGAATCAGGGCGAATCCCCATGTCAACCATCGCATACAAAATCCTGCGTTGAACGGGTTTTAGTCCGTCTCTGGCATCCGGCAAAGCGCGCGAGATAATTACGCTCATCGCATAATCCAGATAAGATTGTTCCATTTCATTTTTGATGTCGACCGATTTGATTCCCTGATTGTTCATGCTTTCCTCTGAAAAATAGAATCGAAGGATTCTATTTTATCCTAATCTTTTTAATGGATCGAATATTCTATGAGACTTCCGAAGCGGAAGTCGGTGCCATTTGATTTTACCTTTGATTCAAAAAAGGATGGAGGAAAAAACGAATTTGACGGAGCGAAATCAAAAAAACTTTGAACGATAAAATCTTCAGGAAAAACGAAGAAAAAAGAATTTATAATTATTCGAAAGTCAGATTGAGGAAGAGAAGGAATGACCATCATAAACAGAGTAATTTGGATTGTTTTAGACAGTGTTGGGATGGGACCGATGCCTGATTCGAGTCTATTCGGCGATAAAAACCCCAATACCCTCGGCCATATTGCGGAGAGTATCCCCGGATTTAAATTACCGGTTATGCAATCACTCGGCTTGGGAAATATCGACGGAATGATCGGTTATGAACCGGCTGAACATCCTCGCGGTTCGTTTGCCCGAATGGCGGAACATTCCGCCGGAAAGGATACAACGATCGGGCATTGGGAGATGGCCGGGTTATATATTCCGAAACCGTTTCCGGTATATCCGAATGGATTCAGCAGAGAAATATTGGACGAATTCGAACGGCGAATCGGTCGCGGGACACTGGGAAATAAACCGGCTTCCGGAACACAAATTATTGCGGAACTGGGCGATGAACATGTCGCTACCGGAAAACCGATCATTTATACTTCTGCGGACAGTGTATTTCAGATAGCTGCACATGAGGAGGTGATTCCGGTTGACGAATTGTACCGGATGTGCCAAATTGCTCGAGAAATTTTGACCGGAGATAACGCGGTGGCACGAGTTATCGCCCGTCCGTTTGTTGGGAAATCAGGCGCTTATGTCCGGACGGCGAATCGCCGGGATTTTTCTTTGAAACCGCCACGTCCGACTGTTTT
>DCTP01000020.1:0-2935 GCA_002329625.1 Leptolinea sp. UBA1437 | reverse complement strand
TTTTTACCAATCTGGTTGATTTTGATATGAAATACGGACACCGCCGGGATGTTACCGGTTACGGGAATGCTTTGATTGAATTTGATCAATGGTTGGGATCTTTTCTCCCGAAAATGAAAGATTCCGACGCATTGTTTATTACCGCCGATCACGGTTGCGATCCAACCCATGAAGGAACCGATCATACCCGTGAGTATGTGCCATTGTTGATCTATGGGAAAGAGGTTAAATCGGGTGTTAATTATGGGACACGAACGACCTTTGCTGATACGGGGCAGACGATTGCAAGCATTTTCCGGGTCGAGCCGGTAGAAGATGGTGTGAATCTTTTCGCATAGATAATAATAAGCATAAAAAAACAGCTCGCAGTCATTTGCGAGCTGTTTTTTTTCTTTTCTAAAATGATTTATTCGGTTGGCAGATTGGAAATCAGAGCACTGGGGCTGACGATTTCATCTTCATGATCAAAGCGTCCCGGAACAAATCCGGTCCCGGCGGGGATTAACTTCCCGATAATGACGTTTTCTTTCAGACCGTAAAGCGGATCTTTCATTCCCCCGATCGCCGCGCTTGCCAGCACTTTGATGGTGTGCTGGAACGAAGAAGCCGACAGCCAGGAATCCGTGCTCAAAGAAGCTTTGGTAACGCCAAGCAGGATTTCGACATACTTTGCCGGTTGTTTCCCTTCCTGTTCCAGTTTCTTATTGATTTCCTTGATCCGTAAGCGATCGACAATGTCCATCGGCAGGAACGGTGAATCACCGGAGCGAACCACCTGCACTTTGCCGAGCATTTTACGAATGATCACTTCAAAGTGTTTATCGTTGATATTCTGTCCCTGCGCTCGATAAACACGTTGAATTTCGGACAAAATATACATCTGACAGGCATCCCGCCCCTTGAGTTTCAAGATAGTATGAGGATTCAACGAACCTTCGGTCAATGGTTCACCGGAAGTTACATATTGATTATCCTTGATGACCAAGCGAGCGGTGCTCGGAATTTCATATTCTTCGCTTTCCTTCTTTTCGTAAGAGACAATTACTTTATCTTCTTCGATTCGAACATGTCCCGGATGCGCTGCGGTGATGGTAGCTTCGCTGTTTTCGGCAATGATATCGCCCAAATTGACGGTTTGTTCATCCTTCACTTTGATTGTCCAACCTTCCGTAATCTCAAACACATCACTATTCATTTCGGAGTGCTCGACCCGAACGATCCGCAGATCATTATATTTATCCGATTGGATGATCTTGGCATAGCCTTCGATTTGCGTAATGACGGCTTCGCCTTTCGGAGTGCGGCGGGCTTCAAACAGCTCTTCGACACGGGGCAAACCGGTTGTAATATCTCCGCCCTGCGCGACACCGCCGGAATGGAAAGTGCGGAGGGTTAATTGTGTTCCAGGTTCACCGATGGATTGAGCGGCAACCGTACCGACCGCTGCGCCTAATTCAACCATTTTTCCGCGGCCTAAATCAATACCGTAGCATTTTGCACAAATTCCGTGCTTTAACTCACAGGTCATTGGTGAGCGAACCTTTATCTCAGGTATGCTCTTCGTATCAGAAATTTTATGAGCCAGATCATGATCGATTATTTCACCTTTTTCGGCGAGAATTTCGCCGGTTTCCGGATCAATCACTTTTTCCGCTATTACCCGGCTGTAAATACGTTCGTGGAAAGCCTGTTTCGCCACATCATCGGAACGGCGAATCCAGATACCTTCTTCCGTTCCGCAATCTTCTTCGTTGATAATTATGTCTTGCGCGATATCGACCAAACGACGGGTCAGATAACCAGCGTCAGCGGTCCGGAGGGCGGTATCAGCCAACCCTTTCCGAGCTCCGTGAGTGGAAATGAAGTACTCCAACGCATCCAAACCTTCACGGAAATTGGATTTAATCGGCAGCCGAATAATACGACCGGACGGATCAGCCATCAGCCCGCGCATTCCCGCTAACTGTGCGATCGGTGCAAAACCACCTTTTGTCGCGCCGGAAGTGGCCATAATCGCCATGTTTCCCTGCGGATCCATGCTCTTGCGGACCTCGGACGCGATTTTATTGGTAGTTTCCTGCCAGACATCGATCGTGCGATCGTTTCGTTCCTGTTCCGTCAGTAACCCGCGCCGCCATTGGCGGTTTATCGATTCGACTTCGTTGTCGGCTTCCGCCAATAACGCATCCTTTGTTTCGGGAATCGTAATATCCGATACGGCGATCGTCGAACCGGAGCGCATC
Organism: Leptolinea sp. UBA1437; assembly: GCA_002329625.1. Taxonomy (GTDB): domain Bacteria; phylum Chloroflexota; class Anaerolineae; order Anaerolineales; family Anaerolineaceae; genus Flexilinea. The sequence continues at coordinate 692 of DCTP01000020.1, read as the reverse complement.
GCATATTCAAAGCCGGTGTTCTTAATCGAATCGGCGACTTCCGTTGTGATATCCTGACCGCAAATTTCATATACTTCCGCGATCAAATCTTTAATGGCGCCTTTATCCAACGGTGAATTTTTAAAGCGAATTTCTTCCGGTAATATATTGTTAAAGATAACCCGTCCGATGGTTGTATCGATGATTCGTTTTTCCGGTTTCAATAAGCGAGCGCCGTCTTTGCCGAACCAGGTATCTGTCAGGAATTTAATCTTGGTATGGAGTTTGACCTGGTCGAGATCATAAGCATATTGGACTTCATCGATAGAGTAAAAAGCCCGTCCGTCCCCCGGATGATCCCCGTCACTGTCCATTGTCAAATAATAAATACCGAGCACCATATCCTTGGATGGGCTGATGATCGGTTCTCCGTCCGCCGGTTTCAGTAAGTTTTTCGAAGCCAGCATCAGTGTACGCGCTTCTTNNAAAGCGGTACAAACCAACGGATGTAGCTGAATCGCATTTCCTTCGATCAAAATCGGTTCGAAGGCTTGAATACCCAATCGGTGAAGCGTCGGTGCACGATTCAATAAAACAGGTCTTTCACTGATCACTTCCTCAAGAACTTCCCAGATCTCCGGTCGATTTCTTTCGATGATACGATTCGCACCTTTGACATTGGTGGCATAACCATGTTCCACCAGGCGAGAAAC
>DCTP01000143.1:9747-23872 GCA_002329625.1 Leptolinea sp. UBA1437 | reverse complement strand
GCATAAAGTGTCAGCGTGGTAAAAAAAACCGCAAAATTATCCGAAGTCATAAAATGAGATTGCTGAATCTGCATGACCGCCAGACTGCTGAGAGCCGTCGCGAGTAAAGCGATCAGGCGGTCGTTCAGCAAGCGCTTTGTTATCAAAAACAACAGGAACAAGGTCCCAAGATTCACGATTGCCGAAAGATAGCGACCGGTTTTTCTGAGCTGCAGATAGCCTGTTTGACCGAAAGCTTCAGCGGTTAATCGAATCAAAGTGATCGGTAATTGTCCCCACCGCATGCGATTATCTGGTCCGTCATTAATCTTATTTCCCATCAGATCGTACTTATTATAGGGACTGATGGTCGATTCCCGTGTATTAAAATAGTTACCGATCGAAGAAGGAATCGAAAGCTGGCTGATGGTATTTGCCATCCCGTATTCATCAGGGTGAAGCAGCGCACCTGAATCCCAATTCATATTGTAAAAACTGTAAAAAATTCCGAGAAGAATTAAAAGCAATAGTAATATTTCCGCTACAAGTCGTTTCTTTTCAACTTTCATAATTGCTTTTCCATAATCAGAGCATTATCACCGTTCATATAATAATTATTCCAAGTTTCGATTTCCCTGTAACCATATTTTCGATAGAGCCGAATCGCAGCAAAATTATTCACATTTACGGCTAACCGAACCTTGGGAAAAGAAAAGCAGGCTTCACAAGCGTCTAATAACGCACTGGCCACACCTCGATTCCGATATTCGGGGCGCACCGCGATGGTTGTAATCCATGAAATACATTCCTTTGTATGATTTTCGGCTGCGGCAAATCCGGCAAAGTTTTCATCTACCAAAGCTTTGAAACGGATTTTATTGGGTGCGGATAAAGCATAGGTCAAATCCAGAATGGTCCAGGCATCCCCTTCAAAACAAACTTTTTCCAGATAGAGGACAGATTCCAAATCCCGTATGGAAGCATGCATAATTACGATAGCCATTAGCTGAATTTTATCCTAAGAATGATCCTTGTTAAGAACCGTTTCAGACAAATAGGAGAGTCCTTTGACGACTTTTCCATTATAATCAGCGAATGCCGATGATTTCAGAATGGAATAAATCCATATGGTTGACACGTAGCGCTTTCATGCCCGGACAAAACTGGTTGGTTAACGGAGCGATTCTGAAGGGGGAGAAGATGGCTCTTGTATGGGAAACGCTGGCTTATCCGGCGGATATGCAGGCGGTGAGTTTCCTTTTAGCCAAATTTGATTTTGTCGTCGCCGCTTATTCTCATGCAGATTGGGATCACTGCTTGGGGACAAACGGATTTTCTTTTTCCAATGTTATCGCACAGCAGAATGCGATCCATCGCTTTAAATTCGAACTACCTGCGACGCTTAAAAAACTTAATGCAAAATACTCCAAAGCATGGGAAGATGTCTGCCCTGTTCCTCCCGATTTTGTTTTTTCGGACAAATTAAATCTCGATTTTGGCTCCTTCCGCCTGGAATTGTCCTCTTTCCCCGGACATACACCCGATGGGATGGTGGGTTATATCCCCGAATATAAGATGCTCCTGGCCGGTGACAGTGTTGAAGAAATTCCCGTCATTAACAATCCGAAAGATGTTCCTTCGTGGATTGACCATCTAAAGAAATGGTTAAACGAGCCGGATATTCAAACGGTTTTGCCGGGACACGGCGAAATTTCCGACTTATCACTGCTTGAGGAGAATCTGAAATACCTGATTGCTTTGACGGAAAAATCGCCCGTTGAAATTGAAACGGATAGCCCGTTTTATCTGGATGTTCATCAGGAAAATTGCAAATTGATGGGGTGCTCTGTTGGAAAATGAAATGAATTCCGCGGAGAAATCTGCGCTGCAAAAAAAATCCAATCTGATCCTTTTGCTGACGGCGATTATTTGGGGCAGCGGTTTTATTCCTCAAAAAATCTGTGCGAATTCAATGACTGCTTTTGCTTTCAACGGGTTTCGTTATCTGATAGGTTCTTTATTGGTTCTTATCATTACTCATTTTCGCCTTCCTGAAAATCGGAGGGCTTGGCGCATTACATTCTTATCCGGTACCATTCTTTTCCTGGCAGCCGATTTACAACAATTCGGCATTCGATATACAACGGTGGGGAATACCGGATTTATTACAACAATTTACGTGGTGTTGGTGCCTTTTATGGGATGGTTGCTTTTTCGACAAAAGATAACTCGAAGTGCATTTTTGGCAGCGGCGATTGCGCTGATCGGAATGTATCTTCTATCCACTTCGGGGAAAGCTCTCAGTACCATATCCGTCGGAGATGGAATTGTCTTTATCGGCTCTGTTTTTTGGGCAATTCATATTTTAGTGGTCGGCAAGGCGATGGGAAGAGTCGATGCCATGCGATTTTCGGCAGGTCAATTTTTGGTATGCGCCTTTTGGAATCTTCTGTGCTGGCTGATTTTTGATCGAGGGAATCTCAGCGGTGTCAGAGAGTCGATTCCTTTGCTCTTATATACAGGGATCGTTGTGATCGGCGGCGGCTTTACGTTGCAAGCGGTAGGTCAAAAGCATGCGGATGAATCTCAAGCCGCAATCATTTTAGGGCTGGAAGCCGTTTTTGCCTCTTTTTTCGGAATTTTGTTTTTCAGAGAATCTTTTTCGTTCATTCAAGCAGTCGGTGCGGCTTTGATCTTTATAAGTGTCGTCATTTCGGTTAAGGGAACGCCGAATTTAGAATTACCTCCGATATAGTATTTTCGTTGGAGTTTCTTTTTTGAATGAACGGACAGAATTGAAAAGCGATCAGGAATATTTGCTTTGGGCAACCGGTGAAGAAAAAAGTTTGCTTAACTGATTCAACAAATTTACAATCAGTAAATATGGAACAAAAGAAAAAAAACACTTGGTTCGAAGGAATTGTTAATCCGGAAATTGAGGAAGCGAATCCGTTATTAAGTTGGATTTGGTGCGGATTTCTGTTTCTGTTGGGGATGTTTCTATGGGGATACTTCCTTAATTTTGGAAAAATTCCTTTTGATTTTCACGATTGGGCTGAGGTGAATGCTCCCAGAATCGCATTTCTGAAAGATGCCGTGACGAAGGGGGTGTTCCCGCTGCATATGCAGGACGCGAGCGCTTTACGCGGCGTGACGGATCGCTATATGGCGCTTCCGGATGTATTGCTCAGCCCGCAGATCCTGTTGCTGAAGTGGTTGGATGTCGGTGATTTTATTTTGGTGCATACTTGGCTGCTGTATGCCATCGGTTTTTGGGGGCTGTACCGCTTGAAAAAAAGCATGCATCTTTCCCTTTTCGGTTTTACCTGGTTTTTCCTTTTGTTTTATTTCAACGGGCATATTATTTCTCATTATGCCGTGGGACATATCACATGGGGCGGGTATTTTCTCTTCCCTTGGTTTGTATATTTGGTTATTCGGATGATCAACGGTGATCACAGTTGGAAATGGGTGGCAAAGATTTCATTTCTATTGTTTTTTATGTTTCTGCAAGGGTCTTTTCATCAATTTATCTGGTGTCTGCTTTTTTTAGCTTTTTTGGCGCTCACCAGTTGGCAGAATTTATGGACGGTCTTGAAAGCAGGAATATTTTCCTGTTTGCTTTCCATGGTGCGGATCATTCCGCCGGCGCTGCAGGTATCCGCATTCGATGATGATTTTTTAGGCGGTTTCAGCTCCCCGATGCAACTTATTCGGTCGTTCATTCAGATCATTCCCCCATCTGAATCCTTAAATTCAGCGGTTACCGGCGGNNCGGTGTATCCGGAGCCCTCTTTCTCTTGATATTCGGTATCTTTTGGCTGAAGAACAGACGAAAAGAAACCGGCTACCCGGCGATCTTGGTTCCAATGATTGTCTTGACACTTTTTTCAATCGGGAAATTCTATGGATTATTCAGGCTGTTACCGATTCCGCTGTTTTCCGGCGAACGGGTAAGCGCGCGTTTTCTGATAGTACCGCTGGTCTTTCTGATGGCGGAAGCCGTCTATGCCATGCAGCAATCGATGGAAATACGAAAATTTGATATTTTATCGGTATCGATTCCGTTATTGATTTTTCTATTTGGTCTCCCAGAGTTTTGGAGCCACCTGGAAACATGGAAAGTACTAAACGCTTTTCAGGCTTTTCCGTATACCTATACCGATTTGACCATAAAAACAGTGGTAAATCATCCCGATCCTTCTTATACCAATGGTTTACTGATCGGGATGGCTGGTACGATTCTTACCGCAATCCTGTTGGCAGGACTTGTTTGGCGGGAGAACCGACACATAAAAAATATGCTTGTGCCATAATTGGCATAGAGTTGTGAATTATGATTTGATTCAGCCAAGCTGGATCAAATCTGTATAAGGAGATCAAAATGCCGACTCATGAACCTTTAATATTGGAATACCGAAATGAAGTTGTTGATAATGTCCATATGGGATATGTCTGTATCGTAGATGAGAATTCAAAAGTTTTGTTTCATATCGGTGATCCGTCCGAATATGTGTATTACCGCTCGGCGTCCAAGCCGATCCAAGCTTTACCGGTGATCATGCGCGATTTAGATAAAAAATATGGCATTACGGAGGAGGAAAGTGTAATTTTTTCGGCATCCCATTCCGGCGAGCCTTTCCATGTCGCTGTATTGGAATCGATTTTTGCCAAAGNNCGAACTGAAGGAAGAAATGTTAATCATGAAGCCGACCTACCCAGGATATTTTCCGGCAAAGTTGGAATTACTGAAGAAAGATTTACCGCCTCGCAAGTTTTATCATAATTGTGCGGGAAAACATGCTGGAGCAATGCTTTTGCAGCGAGAGTTGGGAGGAAAAACAGAAGATTATTGGCGGCCGGATTCTCCCGCTCAGAAGGAAATAAAAAGGGCGGTTATGGCGCTGAGTGAAACGAATGAAGACAATACAAAGGTCGGCATTGACGGTTGCGGTGTGCCGGTCTTTGCGGTCGGAATTAAGAATATCGCTGCCGGCTATAAAAATTTAGCTTGTATCAATACGATTCGGGATGAAAAATTGCGGGAAGCGGCTGCCAGATATTTGCCGCGTATCAATCGTTATCCGCATATGATTCGCGGGACGGGCTATCTTTGCAGCCTGATGAATCGGGATTCCAATCTTATTTCAAAGGACGGTGCCGCAGGCGTTTATGGATGCGGTATGCGGAAAGAGCGGCTGGGGATATCATTCAAAATGAGCAGCGGGGAAGATACGGTTTGGCCGTTGATATTAAAAAGCATCTTCACTCAAATCGGCGGACAGAATCCCCAAACATTGGAAATGCTGGATAAACTGCGCCCGGATAGTGTGTTCAATGATAATGATTTTGTCGTGGGACATTATGAATCCCTGATCTGTCTCGATCGGAAGCCTATTCGATAAATTTCGGAAGAATTAATAGATTTCTAACAAACGAAACTGCCCTTTCAAACGTATATTAGATATGAACTCTGGTACAATTCGGCAGGATAGTTTTGAAAATTATTCTGTTAAAATTAATAACGAAGAACTGATGAGTTATATCGGTTATAGTAAGAAAATGAGATAAAAAATGGCAGGAATAGATCGATTTACACAAAGAGCGAGACGGGTATTAAGTCTTGCTCATCAGGAAGCTGATAAAAATAACGAAACAATCATCGGAACGGAACATCTTCTGATAGGGCTTTTATTGGTTGAAGGCTCTACCGCCGGGAAAGTTTTGCAGGATTTAGATGTAAGCGCAGATCGGGTACGGGAAGTCTTATCCAAGATGGAGCCGAAGACGGAAATACTCGGAATTCCCGAAGCGGGACAGGAAGAGGCGTTGTCCGCCGAAGTTCAGGATATTTTAAAGCGTGCCGTTATTCAAGCCTCTAAAAACGGACAGGTTTATGTCAGTACAGAGCATTTATTACTTAGTTTAATTGAGACCGAAAATTCTCGGGCGGTTGCAGTGTTAAAAAGGCTCGGCATCAGTCCCGAACAAATTCGTAAACAGCTAAAAAGGGTGTTAGAAGAAGGCAATTCTGCACCAACATCCAATACGACGGAGGAAGTGAAGCCGAAGCCGGTAAAGAAACAAAGGACGGATAAAACGACTTCAAACTCACCGTTAATCGATCAATTGGCAACCGATTTAACCGCAAAAGCTGCTGCGGGGAAACTGGATCCGGTCGTCGGCAGAGAAACCGAAATCGCTCGGGTTATCCAAGTCCTTGCCAGGCGAACGAAAAATAACCCGGCATTGGTCGGAGAACCGGGTGTCGGTAAAACCGCGATTGTGGAGGGTTTAGCCCAGGCGATCGTCGAAGGAAACGTCCCGGCGCAATTACTGAATAAGCGGGTATTGCAGTTGGATGTCGGTTCCATGGTTGCCGGTACAATGTATCGCGGGCAATTCGAAGATCGAATGAAACGGGTAATCGAAGAATTAAAAAATACCAAAGCGATATTGTTTATCGATGAAATTCATATGTTGGTCGGAGCTGGATCTTCCGGTTCGGCGGTCGACGCTGCGAATATTTTGAAGCCGGCGCTGTCCCGCGGTGAAGTTCAGGTGGTCGGTGCGACAACATCCGACGAATATCGGAAAAACATCGAAAGCGATGCGGCGTTGGCGAGGCGTTTCCAACAAATCCTGGTCAATGAACCGACACCCGAAGAAACGATTCAAATCTTGAAAGGATTACGTCCGCGGTATGAGGAGCATCATCATTTGAATATTTCGGACGAAGCCTTGGAAGCGGCGGTCAAATTATCCGTACGCTATGTTTCCGAGCGCTTTTTACCGGATAAAGCAATTGATTTGATTGATGAAGCTTCTTCAAGAGTCCGAATGTATAAAAATCCTTCCACGGCGCTTACCGACGATTATATGGCTGAGCTGCGCAAAACCAGAAAGGACGGATTGCTGGCGATCGAACAAGGCGATGCCGATTTGGCTGCTACACTCTATGAAAGAGGACTCGTGTTGGAAGATCGGATCGAAGAAGCCAGTAAGATCTGGAATCGGGAAGAGGCACCGGTTGTAACCGCCGAAGATATCGCGGAAATTGTTTCCATGTGGACGGGGATTCCGGTTATGCAAATGGCGGAAGAAGAATCTGAGCGCTTGCTGCGGATGGAAGAAGAACTCGGTAAGATGATTATCGGGCAAAATGAGGCAATATCGGAGATCTCGCATGCGATACGACGGTCACGCTCCGGCCTGAAGGATTCGAATCGACCGATCGGTTCGTTCTTGTTCCTGGGGCCGACGGGTGTCGGCAAAACGGAACTGACGAAAGCACTGGCAAAATATCTTTTCGGCAGCGAAGAAGCGATGATCCAATTGGATATGTCCGAATTTATGGAAAGGCATACCGTTAGCCGGTTGACAGGAGCGCCTCCGGGATATGTTGGTTATGAAGAAGCCGGACAACTTACGGAAGCGATTCGCAGACATCCATATTCCATTGTGGTTTTTGACGAAATCGATAAAGCGAATCCGGAAGTGTTGAATATGCTGTTGCAAATCATGGAAGAAGGACATCTTTCGGATGCTCGCGGGAAGAAGGTCGATTTTCGGAATACGATCATTGTCATGACATCCAATATCGGTGCGGATGTCATTCGGCGCCAGAATAATTTCGGCTTCAATCTGATCGAAGGAAAAGATGAGGAAGAGCAGGAAAGCTACGAAGAGATGCGGAAAAAGCTGATGGATCAGTTGAAAAAGTCTTTCCGCCCCGAATTCCTCAACCGTCTTGACAACATTGTTGTCTTCCGAATGTTGAATTTGGAAGATATGCAGCAGATTACAGAGATCGAAATCGGCAAAGTGAACCAAAGATTAGCCGATAAACAGATTACTTTGACTGTCAGTGAAAGCGCCTTGGAAAAATTAACCCGGGATGGTTTCGATCCCGAAATGGGTGCCCGTCCGCTGCGCAGAGTGATTCAGCAACAAATCGAAGATCCGTTATCCGATGCGTTATTGGCAAGAGAATTTTCAAACGGAGACCAAGTATTGATTACTTTGGACGACAAAAATGAAATTGCTTTTCGGAAGGTTGAACCGCAAAGAGAAGAATCATAATCTGAAACCGCTGCAAATGAGATAAAAGTTTGCAGATGACTGCTAAAATGCACCGCACCCCCAACCGAGATAAGAACAACGGCACGGGGTGCGGTTTTTTATGTAATATCGATTTTCGAATTTATTCTGCCGGATATCCGTAGACAACGATTTCCAAATAAACTGTCTCTCCGAACGAGTGGTTCCGATCATTAAACGGTTTCCAAATTGATCGATATGTACCGGGTTCTTTCGGAGCGGTAAACTCTACCGAAAATTTCCCCTTTTTCCCGACTTCCACATGCGGAATCGGGACGGACTCAGGTGCACCCATCTGCTCACCCGAAACAAACCTTAACAGATAACCATCAATCCAGTTACAACTCCCGTTATTTATCACTTCCCATTCCTTCAGAAATTTCTGCCCTGGTTCCACATAAGTGCCGTCCGGATAATTGACATCATCAACATAGTAAAAATTATCGATACAATCCGGTTCATTTTGGATAATAACTTTAGTGGCAACGATCCGAGTCGGCAAAGGAGCCGTGTATACGGGTGCGGGGATTGCCGTAGGATTGTTTGCGCATCCGGAAAATACAAACAATAATAAAGAAGAAAAAAGAAGAAAGCAGCGCTTCTGTTTCATGCCGCCGGTTTATTTCCATTCCCATTGCTGAAGAGAGGGAATTAGCTTTTCGGCGGTCAAATCCAGTTGCAGGGGAGTGATACTGATATTTCCTCGGGCAAGCTCGCCGCAATCCGTTCCTTCCTCTTCGTCCCCGTATGGGGGATCTCCTCCGAACCAATAATATGGTTTTCCAAAAGGATCGACCTGCCGAATCAATTCATCCCGATAATATCGGGAGCCTTCCCGCGTGATGACATAGTCCGGATTCGGCTTTTTTACTTTATAAGGGAGGTTGACATTTAAAATCGTAAAAGGCGGTAATTCATGTTGTAAAAAAGTTCGAACAACCGTTAAGATCATCGGTTCCGTCTCGGAAAAATCGATCTCCTTTATTTTGACCCCGCCGGCATCCAGCGAAAAAGCGATTCCTTTCATATTCCAGATTGTTGATTCCAATGCGCTGGTGACCGTTCCGGAATATGTAATATCCCGGCTTACGTTTGAAGTGGGATTAATTCCGGACAGCACCAGATCAATCTTCTTATCCAAAAAGCCCAACCCCGCCAGTGCGACACAATCTGACGGGCCCCCGTCGGTGGCATAAGCCGGAATATCCAGGGGAAAAGAAACCGGATCTACCCTCAGCGGGCGCCCCAGTGCTTTTTGATGCCCGGAAGCAGACCAGTTCTTATCGGGGGCTATAACGGAAACATTTCCGATTTTCATGGCGATTGAAGCCAAGGCCAGAATCCCCGGCGCAAAAATTCCGTCATCATTCGTTACGACAATTTCCAAAGGTTTTTGCATTAAATCCTCAATTGATCTAAAAGAATCTATTACTATTCTACCAACAGCTCGAAGCTTTTTGACCTGAAAATGAATCGGTGTTTGAAAAAAAACAGCGTGCTCCATTTCCCCGAAGCACGCCGTTTTTTGAGTCAGAGTCTGTTTATTTTGAGAGAAATTCCCGAACGCTATCCAACTGTCCGGCAGATCCGAGTTTCTCATTTTTATCAGCGATGAATTTTGCATATTCAGCCATGAAAATTTTACCGATCGGCCGGAAATCGAAATTCTCCGGATGATCGCGGAAATATTCACGATGGACACGCATCCAAACCAAACGTCCGTCGGTATCGATATTGATCTTTGTCACGCCCAACTGGGCAGCGCGTTTGAATTGGCTCGGATCAACACCCTTAGCGCCTTTAATATTGCCGCCGGCCGCATTGATTCGATCGATTTCTTCCTGCGGAACCGAACTGGAACCGTGCAAAACCAATGGGAAACCGGGAACCCGCTTTTGAATCTCCGCCAAAACATCAAAGTGCAGAGATTGGGTTCCGGAGAATTTGAATGCACCGTGGCTGGTTCCGATCGCAACCGCCAGCGAATCCACATGAGTTCTGTCAACGAATTCTTTTACCGAATCCGGATCGGTTAATTTGGCATCCGCATCATTGACGGAAACGTGCTCTTCGACACCACCCAATTTGCCGAGCTCTGCTTCTACTACGATCCCTTTGGCATGTGCGGCATCGACTACCCGTTTAGTGACCGCAATATTATCTTCAAAGCTTAATGCGGATGCATCAATCATTACGGAACTGTAAAAGCCGCTATTAATACAGTCATAGCAGGTTTCTTCATCGCCGTGATCCAAATGAACCGCAAAAATTGCTTCTGGGAACATTTGATCGGCGCTGCGAATTAAGCCTTCCAGCATAATCTTGCTGGTATATTCCCGGGCGCCTTTCGAGATTTGCACAATAAAAGGCGCTTTACTGTCAAGGTTTCCCCTGAACAAGCCGATAATTTGTTCGGCGTTGTTGATGTTATATGCTCCGATGGCATATTTGCCGTAAGCATGTTCAAATAATTTTTTCGTCGTTACTATCATTATTCCTCCATCAGAATCAGCTTAAAAACATAGGCACACCAAGGAAATCCTTAATGTGCGGTCGGTATTCTTCGATATCATAAAAAGATGGGACGTCAACACATTTTTTCCCAGCCAGAACCATATTGACCGGAACGGTCGTATATTTTCCTCCGTGCAAAGCAACCATTCTGCCGGTATCATTTCGGATCAACAATTGCGCGGCAAGGTTTCCATAACTGGTTGCGACCATTCGATCCAACGAATCCGGTGCGCCGGAACGCATCATATATCCTACCTGTTGGTACATAATATTGACATTTGATCGCTTCTTAATCGCTTCTGCGACGACCATTCCGACGCCACCCAACTTGCGGTGCCCGTAAGCATCCATCTCACCCGTCTCGATGACATCGCCACCTTCCATGATCGCGCCTTCGGATATGGTTGTCAGAGAGTAGTTTGACGGATTGCGCCGCCGGTCTTCAACGAGCATGTCCGTTAATTTGTCGATATTAAAATGCACTTCCGGAATGACAGCCCGATCGGCTCCCGACAGATATGCAGCCAGCAAGCTGGTCTCACCCGAATTCCGACCAAAAAGTTCGATCACGCCGATTCGTTCATGAGAGCCGAGAGAGGTTCGCATATTGGTAATGACTTCGACGGAACGGGTGATGGCGGTTGAGAATCCGATGCAGTAATCCGTCCCGAAAACATCATTATCCATCGTCTTGGGAATCGCAATGACCGGGAATCCTTCTTTGTGTAGCCGAACCGAGAAACTCAGGGTATCATCCCCACCGATCGTAATGAGCGTCTGGATACCAAAATGATCCAACACCTTGAGTACATGAGCGGTGTAATCCATTGTATCTTCATCGACTTTTACCCCTAACGGAGAATCTTTTAGAAACTCCGGTACGGCGTTCATTTTGACTCTTTGGGGATTCGTTCTGGATGTGTGCAGGAATGTGCCGCCGGAACGATCAATTGTGCGGATGTCCGAATAAGACAGCTGATAAATATTTTTCTGCGATTCCGGATTATTCAGGTCATATTCCAACAAACCAGCCCATCCACGGCGGATACCGTAAACTTTAATTCCGTTATCCAAAGCAATGGTTACCATTGCTTTCATAGCCGGATTCAAACCCGGAACATCACCTCCACCGGTCAGGATACCTATAATTCTCGTCATGTGTTTAACTCCTTGTGATTAAGGTTAAGATGAAAATGCTGTTCGGCTTTTCATTCACCTGATTTTGAAGCATTAAAGTGCTAAATTCAGCGAAAATTATACTATAGCAGACCTTCTGCCATTGTTTGTCTGACGAATATTTATGAAAAATAATACATTAGTGATCGAAGGAATTTTAAAAAAGGTCTCAAAAAGGTTCGATGACGCTTTGTATCGTCCACCAACGATTCCAATAAAGCAGAATCAAACAAACGGCCGGGAAAATGATATTCAGCACGTCAATCGGATTTTGCCAGAACAGAACCTGTCCCCGTTGATTAAGCCATGGGATCACCCAAAAAGACAAGATAAGAACCAGACTGATCCACTTGCCGTTATGGGTCCAGCGCAGGTTTATTTTATCCGTGGCATAGGCTAACGGAATCCATAGCATGTAAAGGTTTTTGCCAATATTCGGGATCCCGGAAAGAAATCCGATGGTAATTGTCAAAGCTGTCACCCATTCAAAGGCGCGAACATTGCCGCGTGCATTCACAATCCATTCAATGATCATTATTAAAATAAGAAAACCCGAAATTGCCCAGCCGATCCTTCCCCCTAATTCGGGTTGCCAGTTTTCAATCAATCGGCTGAAATAAAGCGGATTTAAGTATTTGTAATAATAGATAACCGAACGGATGAATTCGGTAATCCAATTGGTCATAAAAAGAACAGACAATAGAATGAGAAACGCCAGAATCATGAAAAACCAGGTGATGACGGTTGTGCGGCGGTTTGCAAAGCACCAAATAAAAATCCAAATGATCGGTAAAAGTGTCAAGCTGTATTTAATGGTTGCAAAAGCCAGTAAGATTCCGGCAAACTCATCCTCTTGTGAGCGGATGGCGTCCAATGCCATCATTAAAAGAAAGACTGCCAATATCCCGATATCGCCGTCCAAAACAGCTACGACCGAATAATAGCTCAGCAGCATTACAGTTCCGATTTTCAACGGCGTAAAGGTACGGCGATCGATTTGAAAAGCCGAGATTGTTTTCATTCCGATGCCGACTAACAACGCTTCCAAAATCGTCATCCAAATAATCAATGCGATTTCGAAATTATCAATAAAGGAAAACAGAAAAATCGGGATAACGGCATAAAGAGGCAAAGTAAATCCGCTGAGATATCGGTCTTCCGGAAAACGCTGGATTATTTGTTCGAAAATATTAGAAGCGTAGGGGTTCTCGCCCTGAGCAAACAAAACCCGACTTGAAAGCCAATAACTGTAAAACCCGGCTCCCAAGTCGGTATGGAGTACAACATAAACATTTCCGCCGACGGCGATCAAAACTAAAAGAAGGATTCCGGCGATAAATCTCGATGAAATACCGTAATCGCGTTTTAAGGGACGGATTTCCATTGATTCCTTCTCTTTTTTAAAAGGCCGGCAGGAAGTTTTTTCAGCTTGCGACTCCCGTTAGATCGATTTTGAGAAAACCCGATGCCGTTTTGTCGGTTTTAATCCCATAGTCATCATTTCAACCTGAATTTCCTTGGCGCTCTCAGCCATTTGAGTCGCTTCCATGCCGTAAATATTGGGATGTTCTTTTAGAAGATCCAAGATTGCCGTATAAAGGAGAGCATTCCCCCCCTTCTTTCGGTATTCTTCCAGAATTCCCATTCCGTTCAGCGACAAATACTTCGTCTTTTTCATTTCTCGTAACAGGTCGAGGATCAGTGCCGGATTCAGATTGCCGTTGTGCCGTTGCATTGCGGCGGATAAATCCGGAAATCCCAGCAGAAAGCCAACCAGTTCTTCTTTATCGTTATAAATAAACTTAACCATTTTCGGATCGACAACTTTGATGACATTATCCACTAAGCTGAGGAATTCTCTCTCTGAAAGCGGAAAATATTCCCAGTTATTTTCGAAAGATTTGGCATAAGCCTGGGCGATTTTCAAAGCACTTCCCATGATTTCTTTCTTATTTTTGAACGTGTAGACATGAAGATAACCACGCTTTTTGGCAATTTCAGCTGCTTTATATACTTTTTCAGGCAGGTTGAAATCCGGAAGCGTAAAATTCATGGAAACAAAATCATTCAGTTTTTCAAAGCCGTAATTCTCCAATAAAGTCTTATAGTAAGGATAGTTATAAGATGACATATTCATCATCTGCCGATATTCATAGCCTTCAACCAATATTCCATAGCCGTCATACAAAGAAAATCCCTTCGGACCGACTAAAGTATCCTCCCCTTTTTCTTTTCCCCATTCTGCCACGGCATCAAAAAGGGCGTTGCAAACTTCCTGATCATTGACGGAATCATATAAGAAGAAGTTGACGGTTTTCAAATGATGAAAATTGTTGTAGCTGTTGTTATTTAATCC
>DCTP01000143.1:0-9698 GCA_002329625.1 Leptolinea sp. UBA1437 | reverse complement strand
ATGTAAATATCGGATCGGAAAGGAGGAACCCAATTCGGATCTCCTTTGTATAGATCATAATGGAATTGAACAAATTGGCCTGTTTGTTTTTTATCCGCAGTATCGACCTTTCGTATTTCTACCATGGCATGAAGGCTCCTTTAACCTCAAAGAATAAAATGATGATAATAATAGTAGAGGAAAATTCTGATTATTTACATTATTTTACCGCAACAAGAAGGTTAAATATGACGGCTGACTGAAATTTTACAGAAAATAGTATTCGATGACAGACTTAATGGAAGAAAAATGGAAACTTTTTTTCAAAAAAGATGAAATCGATTAAGCTATAATAGACACAACGAATTGATTAGAAGGACGATGTATGGATTCATTTATTATTGATGGCGGAATCCCCTTGCGGGGTGAAGTTATTCCCTCCGGAAATAAAAACGCGGCTTTGCCTTTGATTTGTGCAACTTTATTAACCGATGAACCGGTTATTTTGCATAATGTGCCGTTAATTAAAGATATTACTGCGATGGAAAAATTACTCGAAAGTATGGGGGTTACCATTGAAAAATTGAAACCCTCCACTTGGAAATTCCAAGCCAATAACGTCAATATCGCAGCTTTAGACCCTGATCTTTGCCGGAATGTTAGAGCTTCCATCCTGTTAGCCGGCCCCATTGTCAGTCGCTTTGGTAGTTTTATACTTCCACCGCCCGGGGGCGATGTCATTGGCCGCCGTAGAGTGGATACGCATTTATTGGCATTGAACCGATTGGGTGCGACGGCTTATTACGACAGGCAATATCATTTTGAAGTAAAAAACAGGCTGAAGGGGACAGATATTTTAATGGATGAAGCCAGCGTTACCGCAACCGAAAATGCGATCATGGCTTGTTCGCTTGCGGAAGGGACTTCGATTTTACGAAACGCGGCATCCGAACCGCATGTTCAGGAGCTGTGCCAACTGTTGAATCTGATGGGAGCCAAAATCAACGGAATCGGCTCGAATGTCTTGACGATTGAAGGGGTTGACAAATTACACGGAGCTGAATTTACTATCGGGCCGGATTATTTGGAGGTTGGCAGTTATATCGGCGCGGCTGTTGTCACTCATGGTGAAATATTGATTCGAAATGCGGGGATCCAATATCTAGATATGGTAAAACTGGTTTATAACCGGTTAGGTGTTGAGTGGGAAGAAATCGGCAGTGATATTCTGGTACCTGAGAACCAACGATTAATTATTGAGCCGGATATTGGCGGAGCGATTCCGGAAATCAGCGTTATGCCCTGGCCAGCTTTTCCTTCCGACTTAATGAGCATTGCGATCGTAATTGCAACCCAAGCCCAGGGAAGCGTTCTCTTTCATGATTGGATGTATCCGAGCCGAATGTATTTTACCGATAAACTAGTCGGTATGGGCGCTCAAATCGTTCTCTGCGATCCGCATCGCTGTATCGTTCAAGGACCTACTCGTTTGTACCCCGAAAAATTGGAATCGCCGGATATCCGAGCGGGGATGGCGTTGTTGCTGGCGACATTAGCTGTTCCGGGAAAATCCGTTATCCGCAATATTTCTCAAATCGAACGCGGATATGAGCGGGTGGATGAAAAACTGCGGGCTTTAGGGGCACGCATCGAGCGGGTCGAAGCCTGAAAAAGCTGTTTGAAAGATAAAAAAAGGAGCTGCTTCGAAACAGCTCCTTTTCATTTCGTGTTGAAATTATGCGGCTAATAAATTATTGGCGTATTCTTCCAATTTCGCCTTGGATAAAGTTCCGGTATGGCGATATTTTACTTCACCGTTTTTAATGAATAAGAGGGTCGGAATAGATGTGACGTTATAGTCCATCGCCCGGGCGCTGTTTTCATCCGTATTGACTTCTGCAACGATTAATTTACCGGCATATTCCTTTGCAAGCTCTTCCATCAAAGGGAGGACCATTCTGCAAGGTCCGCACCAAGAAGCCCAAAAATCAACCACAACGGGGATTTCTGATTTAAGGACTGTCTTTTCAAAAGCGTCATCCGTAACGTGAATCGGTTCATTGATCATGATATTTTACCTTTCTGTCTTCCAAATCGCTGAATCAAATTCAGCTTAAAATGAACTCATTTTCAAATTTTACCGTATTTTTTTGTTGGGTTATCAGGATTAACAAATCTTTAATTATTTTGCAAATGCGCGAATTACAAAAGAGAGTTAGATCGATGGCTG
The DNA here is from genome assembly GCA_002329625.1 of Leptolinea sp. UBA1437. Taxonomy (GTDB): domain Bacteria; phylum Chloroflexota; class Anaerolineae; order Anaerolineales; family Anaerolineaceae; genus Flexilinea. Next base: position 7,489 of record DCTP01000143.1, on the reverse strand, counting down.
ATTTGACTTATTCCGCCATACTCTACAACGGAATATGATAAACAAGTGTCAAAAGTCAGAATTTTTCCAAAATCCGATTATAAATTTCCGAACAATCTGAAGGTGTTTTCCCGGACGATTTCGGATAGTGCTTCGATTGAAATATTCCGAGTCAATGCCAATTTTTCCGCAATCAATGGGATGTACATCGGTTCATTCCGTTGCCCGCGATAAGGAACGGGTGTCAAATAAGGTGAGTCGGTCTCAAGTAAAATTTTATCCGAACTGACCGTTTCCAGAACCTCCGAAAGATCTTTCTTTTTCTTATAAGTGTACGCTCCGCCGATCCCCACATAGAAACCTTGCGCTGTCACCTCTGCTGCGGCTTCCGATGATTCCTCGAAAGCATGGAGAACCCCGATATTTTTCGAATGATGTCGATGCCAATCTTGCAATATCGGCCAAAGCACTTCAAAAGCCTGACGGCAATGGAGGATAACAGGCTTACCGATTTCTTCCGCCAATTCCAATTGGGCATGGAGCGATCGCAACTGTTGCGCAGGAGGACAAAATTCACGATAGAAATCCAATCCGATTTCTCCGACGGCGACACATTTCGGATGGGTAGCCAAAAGTTTTAGATCCCGAAGCCGGGAATCATCCCAATCGGCTGATTCATTGGGATGAACGCCCACCGCAAAAAAAACGGCAGGATACGCTTCTGCCATTTTCATTGCTGTTTCACTGCTTTCCAGATCGATCCCCGGGACAATCATCCTGCGGACATTTGCCTGCCGGGCTCGGTCGATGACCGCTGCTTGATCAGGCAAAAAGTCCGGCAAATTCAGATGGCAATGGGTATCGATCCAATAATCGGTACTACTCAATTCCCGCAACTTTTAATCCGTCTTTCAAAATCGCGTTTACGCAATCTTCATGGGTGGTTTCCGTATAAACCCGAATAATCGGTTCGGTACCGGAAAATCGAATCAACATCCAGCCGCCGTCTTCCATCATGAATTTAAAGCCATCCGTGGTATCCAATCCGGTCACTTTAATCCCGCCTAATTTTTCCGGAATATGATCGAGAATAAATTTTTTCTTTTCTTCGGCGTTTCCTTTAAAGGCGGTATCGATTCGTTCATAATAATGGGGACCGACAATTTTAAACAACCATTGAAGCAATTGAGATGGGGTTTTACCAGTTTTCACCATAAAATCAAGGAAATAAAGATTCGCGAGGATCCCATCCCGTTCCGGAACATTCCCGCGGAAGGCATATCCGCCCGATTCTTCTCCCCCGATGATTGCGTCTGTCTCCTTAAATTTAGGTGCGACATATTTGAATCCTACGCCGGTTTCATAAATCGGGACACCATATATCTTAGCCAATTTATTGAGCATCGTTGTTGTGGAAAGGGTCTTGACAATCGCTCCCCGCTCTTTGCGAATTTCGAGTAAATATAGGGTTAAAAGAGCCATTACCTGCAGTTGGTTCAAGAAAACGCCGTTTTCATCTCCCAAACCGCAGCGATCCGCATCTCCGTCCGTGATCAGGAGGACATCGGCACCCAATTCGACCGTCTTTTTTAGAGCCACATCAATATTCGGCGGAATAGGCTCGGGGCGTTTCATTTCCGGAAAGATCGGATTTCGTTCATTGTGAATTTCAATGATTTCTGTCTTATCTCCACCCAGCAATCGCTTGAACCAGCCCGATCCGTTTCCCCACATCGGATCGACGAGGATTTTTAAACCGGATTTTCGAATCGGTTCCAAATCAATCAGATCTTTCAGATGACTGATATAGTTGACAGAGGCGTCGAAGAATTCGATTCTTCCGGATTCCAGACCGTCATTCAGCGGAATTCGTCTGACATCGCTCATATCATCCGGTATGCCTGCTTCTATTTCCAACANNACTTTGAATCCGTTATCCGAAGGAGGGTTATGGGAAGCTGTAATGTTGATAGCTCCGATCGCTTTTTTATCGACGACCGCATAGGAAATAACGGGTGTTGGAGTCGCTTCCTGAGTTAAAAGGACATTAAATCCATTTCCCGCCATGACTTCCGCGCAGGCGGCTGCGAAATTTTCCGAATGAAAACGCTTGTCATATCCGACAACAACGCATTCTCCTTTTTTGTCCTTTTTCAACAAATAATTCGCGAAACCTTGGGCGCAGCGCCGGCAATTATCAAACGTATAATCTTCGGCGATATATGCCCGCCACCCATCCGTACCGAATTTGATTTTCAGACTCATGCGATTCCTCCGTAGTTATTCGAGATAGCAGAATTTTTCCAAATTTCTGATTAATTATACTTGTGCCGTCCGAGAAAAAAATCAATAAAAATTATTAAAACCTATGAACGAAATGAAAACGAAACAAGCCCTTTTGATCCTTATCCTTTCGCCATACTTCAACCCCGAATTACTACACTATTACTCTTCCGGTGCGGTCAGCTCTACGTAGTACCAGGTATTCCCGCGCAAGCCGAAGAAAGTGATCAGCGTATCCGAATAAAATGGGTTTAAATCTTGATAATCACCGACCAGTCCGAAAATAATTTCATCAAAATTGAGAGGATAATCCACTCGATTGATCGCTATCCCATATCCTCCTGGACGTTGATAAAAATAGAATAAATTGTAACCAATGATCGAAAAGCCGAAAGAACGGATGTAGTTGAATGACTTATCAAAATTCATTTGACTCATAATCGTGCGGTCAGAATAGATCAATTCCGTGATATCGGGATCCGGATTGATATCAACCGTCATCCGGATCGGCAAATACCAGTCCCCGCCGTAATTTACAATACCCCAATTATAAAAAAACGGACTTTTGACATGATGGAACCAAAAACTGTAAAATTCATATCCGTTGGAATAGATTGTTAGATTGGAACGTGTCGGGTAATAGGGATCCCGGTTACCGTCCGTGTCATATTCTAATGAAGTGGAATAGGTTTCACCGTAAAAACCGTAAGAAAACTCGGTTCGTTCGCTGAGGGTCGTCATTTTACGTTTATTCAAATGATCTTCGAGCGATCCTTCCACCGGTTCGAGCCGAAGGGGAGCCGGTAAAGGAGGCGATGCAAGTTCAAATTCTTGGTAAGTCATTCCGTTCGGCAAATAACTCAGGTCGGTTTTCGGAGTTTTTTCGGATTTTACCGTTCCATTCAATACGATGGCATCCGCGTGGATCTTTTCCGGTTTTTCGGAATCGGTCGCACCAAAAACGGCAATCTCAGCTCCCGGCTGAACGGCTTCACCTGAGATGATTTTTTTCCGATTATCTACATAAAAGCAAAAATCATCGCAGGTTATTGTGTAACTCTCTCCCGATGAATTCTTAATGATCAGATCCGAACCGGAAAATTCCGATACGGTTCCGATTACTCTGGCTGCTTGATTCGGTTCCGTAGGAACCGGTTCTTCCGTTAAATGATCAAAAATAATACCGGTTGTGTCATACGTAAAGTCGGATTCCGGAATGGGCGTAGCCGTCTCAACTGCCGGCGGAAGTGTTGGCAAAGTCGGGAGCGCATTGATATTGATAAGGGAAGTGGGCGTTTTTTGCGGCAGCGGTGTCGGTTGTATTGTCTCAATTAAATAACAACCGGAACAGACAGCGCAAAATAAGATCGGCAACACAACTTTTACGATTTTTTTTCGAATTCGATTACACGAGTCGATTGTCATGAATAAAAAATCTCCGGTTTATCGATCTAGTGAATCGATCCATATTTTAAAAGAGGCATCGCTTGGCATGCGCCAATCCCCTCGCGGCGAAAGCGAAACCGAACCGACTTTCGGTCCGTCGGGAAGACAGGATCGTTTGAACTGATTATTGAAAAACCGTTTGATAAAAACTTTCAACCATTTTCGAATTTCATCTTCGTTGTAAGTATCTTTGAATGCATAATTCGCCAGCCAAGCGACTTTTTCGGGGGAAAAACCGTGCCGAATGAAGTAATAGAGAAAGAAATCATGCAACTCGTATGGACCGATGATATTTTCGGTCAATTGCGAAATTTTTCCTTCCGCAGCAGGTAATAATTCGGGGCTGACGGGTGTATTCAGAATATCCGAAAGAATCTCGGAAACTTGTTTGTCCGCCAAATAATCCGCATAATAACGTACCAAATACCGTACCAATGTTTTCGGTACGGAGGCGTTCACCCCATACATGCTCATGTGATCGCCATTGTATGTCGCCCAGCCCAGGGCTAATTCCGAAAGATCACCAGTACCGACCACAAATCCGTCTGTCTGATGGCAAATGTCCATCAGAATCTGAGTTCGTTCTCGGGCTTGAGCATTTTCAAAGAGGACATTATGATCGTTTTCGTCTTGTCCCAAATCGCGGAAATGACTGCGAACACTGCGGGTAATGTCAATTTTCCGCAAGGTTACTCCAAGTGATTCGCATAGTCTAATGGCGTTATTTTTGGTTCTGCGAGTTGTCCCAAAACCGGGCATCGTAACCGCAATTACATCGGATGGGAGATGTCCCGATTCCTTCATGGCTCGAACACTGACCAACAAGGCAAGCGTTGAGTCCAATCCGCCGGAGACTCCGATTACCACTGTTTTAACATGAGTATGATTGATCCGTTTCCGCAATCCGGCGCTTTGAATAGAGAGAATTTTTTCGCAGCGATCCCGTAAATCGGCGGAATCGGCGGGAACGAAAGGATACTTGGAAATATTGCGTGTTAATTGAACGGGGGTTTTCTCCATATTAAATGGAATCATTTGATAACCGGTCGCGTCTTGTCGAGGAAATGTGGTTAACCGTTGCCTTTCAGACATCAATTCTTCCAAATCCAGTTCGGTAACGCAGTATCCGCTTGAAAAAGGTTGAGCTTCCGCCAAAATGCGACCATTTTGAGCGATCAGATTGTGTCCGGAAAAAACCAGGTCGGTTGTCGACTCTCCTTCACCCGCATCCGCATAGAGATAGCCGCAGACCAACCGAGCGGATTGACTTTCGACAAGCTGCCGGCGAAAGTCAGCCTTCCCGACGATTTCGTTACTGGCAGATAAGTTCAGGATGACGGTGGCGCCGGCTATGGCGTGACCGGTTGACGGCGGTCGGCAAACCCAAAGGTCTTCGCAGATCTCAATCCCGAAAATAAATTCGGGCATTTCGTTACAGCAGAAGAGCAATTTTTTCCCAAACGGAATTTCATCCTCTCCGATGCGGACTGTCCCGTTCATTTCGGGAGCAGCACAGAAGTTTCGCGCTTCATAAAATTCGGCATAATTGGGAATTTCCGTTTTGGGGACGATTCCCAAAATTTTTCCGCCGTACAGGACCACACCGCAGTTATATAACTTCCCGTAATAAGTGATCGGCGCTCCTATAACGGAAATTATTGGAAGGGAACGGCTTTCCTCGGCTAATTTCAACAGATTTTGTTTTACGGATTCCGATAATTTTTGTTGCGTAAAAAGGTCACCGCAGGTATAACCGGTCAGGCACAATTCCGGGAAGACAGCCAATCGGACCCCTTCTGCCGCGCTTTTTTTCATCAGATCCAGGATAGCTTGGGCATTATGAATGCAATCGGCAACAACGATTTCCGGCGTACAGGCCGCTGCTTTTATGAATCCGTAATTCATGCATATCCTCCATACAGAACGGAAATCGATCTATTATGATCGTCCGATTTTCATTTTGATTCTATCAACCATTCAGAATGATCCCGAATAGAATCTTTTAAATCGTGTGTTTAACCGTTATTCTGTATTAATCATAACACTCCCTTTTTCCCTCGTTTTGTCTGGATTTGATTGAATAAAATCACAGTTCAAAAAAGGAAACATCGGGAGTGTGTTGAATTCACATGATGGCCTAATTAAGAAAGCTCGAACATCCCCGTATAAAGTTGATAATAGCGACCTTTTTGTGCCAGTAGGTCTTCATGGTCGCCGCGTTCGATAATTTCTCCGTGTTCCAAAACCAAGATAGCATTGGAATTCCTTACCGTCGAAAGGCGGTGGGCAATCACAAAAACCGTTCGTCCTTCCATTAATTGATCCATACCTTTTTCGATCAAAGCTTCGGTTCTGGTATCGATGGAACTAGTTGCTTCGTCCAAAATCAACACCGGCGGATCCTTCACGGCTGCGCGTGCGATTGCCAGCAATTGACGCTGTCCCTGGCTCAGATTTTCACCGTCATCGTACAAAACCGTCTGATAACCGTTTGGAAGGTGAGTGATAAAGAAATCGGCGTTGGCAAGTTTCGCCGCATGAATCACCTGTTCATCCGTCGCATTCCGATTCCCGTAACGGATATTTTCCATAACGGTATCGGTAAAAAGATGTGTATCCTGTAAAACCATGGAAAGTGAACGGCGCAGATCATCTTTCTTAATCCGCTTGATATCGATTCCATCGTAGGTGATTTTTCCTTCGTTTACATCGTAAAATCGGTTGATCAGATTGGTGATCGTTGTCTTTCCGGCACCGGTCGATCCGACAAAGGCGATTTTTTGCCCGGGCTTTGCATAAAGGCTGATGTTTTTCAATACCGGATTTCCCGGTTCATATGCGAAGGAGACATTTTCGAAACGCATATCCCCTTTCAGCGGAGTATAGGTGACCGTACCTTTTTCATCAACATCTTTCCAAGCCCAATATCCGGTATGAACCGGAGATTCCACAATGACCTCGTTATGATCTTTCTCTACGTTAACCAGGACAATGTTCCCTTCATCCGCTTCCACCGGCTCATCCATTAGGATGAAAATTCGCTCGGCGCCGGCAAGTGCCGCCAGAATCGCATTGATTTGCTGTGACATCTGGTTAATCGGCTGGGTAAACGTTCGGGTGTATTGTAAAAAAGCGCCGATTGTTCCGATATCGAGCATTCCATGGATTGCCATAATTGTTCCGACGGCGGCGGTTAATGCATAATGAATGTAAGAATAACTTCCGAAAATAGGCTGAATCACCAAAGAAAACATATTGGCGAGGGATGCCACCTTAAAAAGGTCTTCGCTTTTTTGATTGAAAATCTTCTTGACTTTGTTTTCGTGGGTAAATACTTTGACAACTTTCTGCCCTTCGATCATTTCTTCAATGTAACCGTTGAGCAACCCCAATTCGCGTTGTTGTTTAATATAATAACTTGAGCTTCGGCTGCCGATAAATTTGATCGTAAAAAAGATTAAGATCAGCTGCAAAATAACCAACAGAAAAAGTTGCCAGCTCAGAATAATCATCATAACAATCACGCCGGTAATCATAATCGCCGAGGAAATCAAATTCGGGATACTGTTTGAAATCATTTCGCGCAGAGTATCGGCATCGTTAGTGAAATGGCTCATAATCTCACCGTGAGTCCGGGTATCGAAATATTTGATGGGAAGATTTTGAATATGTTCGAACATTCCCACACGAATTTTCCTCAGGGTACCGGAACTGATATTCACCATCAGTCGACTGGCGGTGTAGTTGCCGATAATACCGGCTGAATAAATTCCCGCCATTT
>DCTP01000103.1:264-14242 GCA_002329625.1 Leptolinea sp. UBA1437 | reverse complement strand
TTTTCCCGGCGCCGTTTTCTCCCAACAATGCCAATATTTCGCCTTTTTCAAGCGTTAAATTAATATGGTCGTTGGCAAGAACACCCGGAAATTGTTTGGTAATTCCCTTTAATTCAAGGATTGGGGGCATTTTTTCTCCTTTTTGGGATATGATTTCAAAAAGGCTGTTTTCAAAAACATCCTTCTTTGTAAAGATATTTTTCCGATATGACCGGTTAAAAAACCGGATCCCTGAAAAACGATTGAAATTAATTAAAGCAGGTGGAGGAAAATTCCTCCACCTTTTCATAATATTCTCTAATTTTTAATTTTACTGAGCATAAACCGGGTTCAATTCAATTTCGCCGGAGATAATCTTTGCGCGAATATCATCCAGTTCTTTCACCAGGTCAGCCGGTACTTTATCTTCAAAATCGTGGAACGGAGCAAGATCAACGCCCTTATTTTCCAGCGTTCCGACAACTTTACCGCCTTTGAAGGTTCCGTCGATTACCGATTCGATCACCTTCAATGTAGTAGCGTCCATTTTCTTCATAACAGAAGTCAGGATGATATCCCCGTTATCCGGGTAAGTCAGATACCAATCGGAATCGACACCGATTACCATACCCATTTTGCGGTCTTCCATAGCGGCAATCGTTCCGCCACCCACCGGTCCGGCAACCGGCATAATAATATCGGCACCTTGATCCATCATGGTAATGGATACCTGTTTCCCTTTATCAAGATCATCGAAAGAATCGACACAGGTTCCTTCAAGCGTTTCGGTATTCCAGCCTAAAACTTCGACCTTGGTACCGTGAATTTGATTGTAGTAATCGGCGCCGCGCGCAAAACCATCCATGAAAATGGTTACGGTCGGAATGCACATTCCGCCGAAAGTACCAATGACTCCGGTTTTCGTCATCCCGGCAGCGACATAACCGGCAAGAAAAGCGGCTTCATCCGTTTGGAAAACCTGATCAACAACATTGGGCTTTCCGACCGATGCATCGATAATACTGAATTTGAAATCCGGATTGTTATCGGCTGCTGTAGCGGTCGCATCCATCAGCATGAAACCGACAGTAACGATTAAATCGCATTCGTCTTCGATGAATTGATCGATGTTGACGGCATAATCGGCATCGGATTGCGATTCCAGAACGACGGCTTCAATTCCGTACTTTTCTTTTGCTTGAAGAATACCATTCCAAGCTGTTTCGTTGAATGATTTATCATCTACACCGCCGGTATCAGTAACTTCACAAACTTTGATCACATCATCCGCCAGGGCAGGCAAGCAAAACACAAGGATTGCAATTAATGCCAAGATAATACTTATTTTTTTCATTTTTTTCTCCTTTTATTTTGGGTTGATATACTTACCTTCTTTTATTATAAAGGTTTCCGATTAAAATTTCCACCTTTTTTGTCTGACAAAAATAATATTAATTCCTGAAAAATACAATTATTTAAATTGAATCAGAATCTTTTTTTCCGAACACTCGGACGATTATAATAAGTTCTAAAGATTGAAATGATTTGAGAAAGGGCTGAAAGTGTGTATTTAAAAGGATCAAAATACAGCTATAACGGAAGAAAAAGGAGATCAAATCCATTCAGAGTATTTTTCCTTTTTGTTTTGGTAGCTGCCGGATTATATTTCAGTATTTATATTGCGCCCGAAACACAGCCGCTATTTATTCCGACCAATACGCCAACTACCCCTCCCGAAGCTTTTATTTCCGAAGCGGAACAATTCGCGAAAGAAGGACGAAATGCCCAAGCCATTGAACTCTATCAGAAAGCGATCAGTTCCGATCCGAAAAATCCTTCCGTTTATATCAGTCTCGCGAAACTTCAGATGTTCGAGACCCATTATGAAGATGCATTAAAAAATGCGGAAAATGCGATTCTGCTAAACGGGAATAATGCCGTTGCCCATGCAATTCGCGGTTGGGCGCTCGGTAAAATGGGGAATTATTTGGATGCCGAAACCGCGTTCAATCGAGCCGCCGAAATCGACCCCAATAACCCGTTGACTTTTGCATATCGAACGGAAATTCTCGTCGATCAGATCAATGCGGGACAGGATAGTTTGAATACACTCGAAAAAGCAACCGAATATTCACGACTGGCGATCGAACATGGGAACGAGTTGATGGAGACGCATCGGGCACGCGGTTTATTACTGGAAATAACCGGTAACTATGAGGACGCGATTAATGAATTTCAAATTGCGATTTCCATCAATCCAAATATATCGGATCTTTACCTTGCTCTGGGCAGAAACCTGCGAGCCGCCGGAAAAGATTCGGAAGCGATCACCGCATTTGAAAGAGCACGATCACTGAATCCTTACGATTCATGGGCACCGTACTATATTTCCCGAACGTATAGCGGGAACGGTGAATATGCCAAAGCGATTCAGCAGGCTCAGGATGCAATCGATTTAGATCCGACCAATGCCATGTTTTATTGGAATCTCGGAACGCAATATTATATGTCCGAAGACTATGCCAATGCTTTGACGTATTTCAGGTTGGCAATTCAGGGCGGGACCGCTCCTAACGGCGAAATTATCGAAGGAATTCCTCTCTCATACGATAACCGTGTTCCGGAGCTGTATTATATGTATGGCATTATTCTCGCCCGGAGCGGGAATTGTCAGGAAGCGGCGGAAATCGTCAAATTGATTACACAAGGCATTCCCAATGATACGATCGCCGTCGAAAACGCTCAATACATGACCGATATCTGCAAATCAGGGACCTTTGATATCACATTGACGACGCCGACCGCACCGGCGCCGGCAGAATAAACATAAAAAAAGCTTCCGGATATCTCGGAAGCTTTTTTTATGTTCTCGTTTTATTTCAATCATCCGCTTTATCGGACGGCACTTCGGCGCGTTTTAGCGCGCGGTGACTTTGATTCTCCTGTGATGGTTCGTTTCCGTGGTTGCGGTTTCCCGGCATTCGGCGATAAGATCAAATTAAGATTCATCAGCGATTCGGCATCCCATTCTCTTCGACCGCAAACATCGCACACCCAACAGGGAAAATCAGGAACGGTTATTAATTCATCCTCAATCCAGGTAAAATAAGTCGCCGTGGTAAAATGCGGAATACCAACCTGGCATTCTTCACAATATTCTACTCTTTCCATATTTCATTCTCCTTTCAGTGATGCGGTCTCCAATTCATTCTGAAGGGTCACATGACTGTTAATCACTCGAATGTGATTCAACGGCCAATAGCAGAAAAATGCGTTGCCGATCAGATTTTCTCTGGGGACAAACCCCCAACTATGCGAATCAGAAGAATGATTCCGATTATCTCCCAACACAAAATATTGATTTTCCGGAACTTCCCATTCACCGGAATAACCGATCGGTTCATGTACCCAGGGTTCATTGATCAATTCACCGTTGATATACAATTTTCCATCCTTGACCGTTACAACATCTCCGGGCAATCCGATCATCCGTTTGATATAATCCTTCCCCGGGGCAACGGGTGCCTCAAAAATGACTACATCTCCCCGCTCGGGTTCACTGAATTTATAATTCAGTTTGTTGACCATTAACAATNNGGGTTCCATACTGATATTCTCTACCCGAACCCGCGCGATACAAAAATCGATCGCAAAATACAGGACGGCTGCCATCAGCAGCGTCTGAACTATTTCCCAAATCATTCCTGCCGTCGTCTTCTTTTTCTCTACTTCTTTTTTCTTCGTATTTTTATTTGTTTTTTCCGGTTGTTGTTTTGCCATTCGGGTTTTATCTCTCCGCTCGGTTGTTTTTTCTTTTATAATACACCTGTTTTATCAGAACAATCTAAATAAGATTCTATTTGTTTTTTATAGATTAATTTCTTTTTTCCGGTTTAAATAAGGTTATCGTCTGGCGCGATAAACAATTCGAATCGGTGTCCCGATAAACCCGAATTGCTTTCGGATCTGATTCTCTAAATAACGGGTATAACTAAAGTGTGCCAATTTCGGGTCATTCACGTAGATTAAGAACGTCGGTGGATCACTGCGCACTTGTGTCGCATAATAAATCTGCAACGATCGTCCCGTTTTTGAGGTTGCATGATGTTTATCTTGGGCATCATGGATTACTTCATTCAATTGAGAAGTCGTAATGCGGGCTAAGCGTTCTTCCTGGACTTGCAGCGCCGTCGGAATCACCTGATTGACCCGTTGATTGGTCAGAGCGGATACAAAAAGAATGGGCACATACGGCATAAAATTCAATTCCTTCCGAATTTTGTCCGTATAAGTCTGCATCGTATAAGTATCCTTCTCGACGGCATCCCATTTATTGACCACCACCACAACACTCTTCCATTCTTCCAAAATATATCCGGCAATATGGGCATCTTGAGAGGTAATATCCGATAATGCATCAATGACAAGCAACGAGACGTCGGCCTCTTCAATCGCTCGCATGGAACGAATGACCGAATACTTTTCAACTCCCGGTTCAATCTTTCCTCGGCGCCGAATTCCTGCGGTATCGATAAGCGTAATCGGTACACCGTTATAAAGAATATGGGTATCGATGGCATCCCGCGTGGTCCCCGGTATATCGCTGACAATTGCCCGTTCTTCTCCCACAATTCGATTCAGCAGACTGGATTTCCCAACGTTTGGTTTGCCGACAATGGCTATTTTGACCGAATCATCCGGAGTTTCCTCCTCCTGCTTGGGAAATAAAGCGATTAATTCGTCCAACATATCACCGGTTTCGGTACCGTGAATTGCGGAAAGCGGAAACGGATCCCCCATCCCGAGTTCATAAAATTCAGAAACATTTTGGCGTTGTCGAGCGGAATCCGCTTTATTGGCAACCAGCAAAATCGGAGGTGTTTCTTTCCCATCGATTATTTTCTGATTCTTGCGCAAAATCGACGCAATTTCACGATCGGCGGGCGTAATCCCGCTGATTGCATCGACTAAAAAAAGCACCACGTCGGCTTCGCTTACAGCCAAAAGTGCCTGGGATTTTATTTCTTGAACAAATTCGGCCGAATCGACCGAAAGCGGAGCTTTTTGTCCGGAGGGCGAAGGATCAATTCCCCCCGTGTCGACAATATCGAATTCGACACCGGCCCATTCAGCGTGTCCGAATAAGCGATCACGGGTCGTTCCGGGCACATCATTCACAATGGCATCTCTGGTCCCGGATAGACGGTTGAACAAAGTACTCTTTCCGACGTTCGGTCTGCCGACTAATGCCACAACCGGTCTTTTCATTTCGTTGATTTTCTCACTTTCCAGTCCTCAATAGGATACTATTTTACCATCAAGGTCGATCGTGACCCGGTTTTGCATTGGTTTTCAGACATTTTATAATTCCATCAATAAAAACAGCCTTTTCTCAGGCTGTTTTTATTGATCGTCATTCAATTATTATTCTATTGGACGGCTACGCCGGACCAAATAAATGTTCGAGCCTCGCTGCGGGCACCGGCGGAGGTATAAATCGGCGTACCGTCCGCTTGGCTGCCGCTCTGCCTTACCGGTTGAACGTACCATTTAATCACGTGCGGAGATGGATCGCTCGGTCGGAAAGACATCGGAACGATATATTTCGTATCTTTAACGTAATCGACCAGTTTACGGCCGGTATTTCCGGTGATATCTTCGATATTGACTTCATATGCTTCATTATCCAGCAACGTTCCGACTCCCGCCCATTGCAGAGTAATCGTTTCACCGCTGGTGTTGAAGGAAGATCCGTCCGCCGGAAGCAACAAATTAGGTGCTTCATAGGGAGGCGGATTGGTAGGAGTGGAAGTCGGTCCCGGGGTAATCCTTTCGCAAAGCGGAATGTGTAATGTGGAACCGGCGACGACGATGTCGTTCATCAATCCGTTATATTGACGGATAATGTCTGTCGAAACACCAAAATTCAAAGCGATTCCGAAAAGCGTATCGGTATTTCCTACGACATAGTCATAAGATCCGCATGCCGCTAACGTTGCTTCGGAACCGGTTAATGTATTCGTCGGCAACGGTGTAACCGTCGGAGTCGGCTGCGGTAATTTCAAAACCATTCCCGGAGACAGATAGCAGTCGGAGGTCAGATTATTTTCCAAGACAATACTTGAAATCGAAATGTTGAATAATGCCGCAATCGAAGAGCATAAATCTCCCTCTTTGACGGTATATTCGACTGGAGGCAGCGGTGTAGCTGTCATAACCAAGGTAGGCGTATAAGTCGTTGTCGGCGTAAAGGTAATCGTTGGTGTCCCGGTATTGGTCGGCAGTGGCGTTGGTTCAACCACACGCCCCATATTTTGCAGAAACAGGAAAACGACGGCCGCACCGATAACGATCGCCAATATGATCAAGCCGATCGCAATGGGTAGACTCAGACGAACCTCCGGCAGTCTCGGTTTCTTCTGCAAAGAATCATTTCGAGAGGTTTTCGATTTTTTGGGAGAAGGTTTATTCTCTTCCGTTCCCGTAAAGATATGCCCGCAGACCAGACAGCGTGTCGCGGATTCGTTCATCCGGGTTCCGCAAGTTGGGCAAATTTTTGTTCTTGATTGCTGTAAATTATCCGGTGCCATAAACCTTCTTGATCGGTGTCAAAGACCGCTTTGAGTACATTTTAGACATTTTGACATTATATCATGGTATCATTCGAGAATGGATAAGCCGATTTCGGTATATATTCATATCCCTTTTTGTAAAACCCGTTGTAATTATTGTGATTTTAACACTTTTACCGGGATGGAATCTTTTATTTCACCCTATCTGGCTTCCGTTAAAGAAGAGATCCGGAACTGTGTCATTAGTATGGAAATTAATCAGCCTGTCCACAGTATTTACTTGGGCGGAGGAACGCCGTCTCTCTTGTCACCCGAACAGATTCGAGAATTAATTCAGACTGTCCGCGATCATTTTATCGTGACAAGAGATGCGGAAATAACCATGGAAATGAATCCCGGCGATCTGATTCCAGAAAAGACTTTAGTATTGCGTTCTACAGGAGTAAATCGTGTAAGCCTTGGCATGCAGTCGGCGATCAACGAAGAACTAAAATGCATGGGACGAAGACATTCCGTCGAACAAACTTTGGACACCTATTATCGATTGCGTGGAGCAGGTTTTGATAATATCAATCTGGATTTGATTTTCGGTTACCCGGGTCAGACGATGGAATCCTGGCGGTATTCTCTTGAAAAGGCTTTAGAGTTGGAACCGGATCATATTTCCCTGTATGCACTATCTGTTGAGAAAGGGACTCCCCTTGAGAATCAAATCCTTTCCTGCAATTTAAAAGCGCTGCCGGACGATACTATTGCCGATATGTACGATTCGGCTTGTGAAATGATGAAAGAACACCACTATATCCATTATGAAATATCAAATTGGAGCCGTACTCATCAAACCGAGAGTCGTCATAATAAACAATATTGGCATATTGAACCTTATTTGGGATTCGGATGCGGCGCTCACAGTTATTTCAGTCATGTTCGAATTAAAAACGTATCTTCCATCGAAGTATATATCGAGCGAATCAACTTTAACAGACCATGGGAAAACACCTACCCGGCTGCCGAAGAGATTATCGCTCTTTCGGAATTGACCGAAATGAAGGACGTAGTTATTTTCGGGCTGCGATTATTACAGGAAGGGGTAAACCCGACAAAATTCAAAGAACGGTTCGGGCTAAACCTGGAAGATATCTTTCACTATCAATTGAAAAAGCTCTTGGCTAACGGGTACGTATATTACAATCAAGAGGGTAATCTCGTTTTGAATGAGAAATATGCCTTTGTAAGTAATCAAATCTTTTTGGAATTTGTCTGAATCAGCTTACAACTACTTTTGTCCCATATCCGATATTTTCAACTTTATGGGTCGTCACTTGCGGATAGGACCAACGATAAATCCATTTGGCTTCCTCATTGCGCATATTGACACAGCCGTGACTCATAGTCATACCGAAATTGGTATGCCAATAGGTTCCGTGAGTCGCTACGCCGGTTATCGGTTCAAAAAAGCACACCCATGGGACACCGGGAAGTTCATATGCTTCCAAATCGGCGGTCATTTTTCCGTCACCCATATGTTTGGACGGCATCTTATCCTGAATATTAAAAGTGCCTGTCGGTGTCGCGGTTGAAATTTGTCCTTCAATTTTTCTGGACGGAATGCCGGTTGAAACTTTTGTCTTTAAAACCGGCCGATCATATTCATAAGCGATCAATTGCTGCATCCCGATCGAAATCTCAATCCTTTTTTCTTTCCAGGGAACTTCCGGAGAAATCGGTGATATTTCCGCATCCGAAACAATCCGAATATGTTCCGCCGGCACATAATAATCCAACCGATCGGCATCAAATATTTCATCCTTAATCCGATACCAAGGCCTTCCGTCAAGCCCCTCCTGTACACCGACTACCCAATGGACGGATTGATAATATAACCGGAAGACATCTTCCCAACTTCCGTTACTGTTGTGTAACCTGGATTGGGTAAACGGAACGGTCACTTCGCCGATCTTCCCGGGAAGCGGCGTGGAATTAACGGAATAATCCACTTCATTGATTCGGGTCTCCACAATTTGGGTATGACCAGAATGTACATAACCGCCCCACACCCGATACCAAATAGGATTATAGCCGGGGCCATGTTCCGAATTTACTTCATAATAAACATTGAGCAAATCGTCTCTGAATTTTTGATAGAGAATTTCGCTTTCATCCCATGGTTCTTTATAAACACTCAGGTTGGCAATCGCCACCCGCACCGTTTTCGCCCCCGAGGAAATAAACTCCGTTTCGCTGTAATACGGACGAAAAGCAAGCGCACCGGCTCCCAATCCGACAAATTTCAAAAAATCACGCCTGTCGGGCTTTTTATCAAATCGAAAACTCATGCTATAAAACCCATTTCACGTGCTTGCTCAAGGACAGTTCACGATAAATCCCCTCGACCTGTTCACGGGATTCGGCATAAAAAGTATAAGCGATTGAGCAATAATTATTGGCGCGACTCATACGGGTTCTGAAATCGATTGGGGCTACCTCCGGCAAATAGTGTGATAAAATCTCGATAACCTCTTCTTCAAAAGCCTCTGTATTTTCACCGATAATTCGAATCGGCATCTCACAGGGAAATGTAAAACCTTTTGAATCTTCTGAATGTGGATGATCCGTCATAAGCAATAACCTCTTTGTCGAAGTATACCATGCAGCAATTTTGATTGATATTGATTAATGAAACCGCAAATGATAGGTCAGTATGGATGGGTATAATTAGTCGCTGATGAAAAATAAAATATTCATTCTTTCTTTTTTATTTCTTTTCCTGCGATCTTTCCAACCCGTTGTCGCGAATTGCACAAATCCACCGGATAAACAACACTTTCAAATTTTTTCCTANNTTATGTTCCCCCCTGTTACGATAAACGCCTTGTCAAGGGGTATCCGGTCCTTTATCTGCTTCACGGACAAAATATGGATGAATCCATCTGGGATAATCTGCATTTGTCCGAGGATTTGCAAGCCGGATGGAAGGATCTGACTCTACCGTATTTTCTGGTCATCACAATTCGGGAGGAAGAAAACTTACAAGATCTTTTTTATTCCGATTTTGATCGTGCGATTTTGGAATCTGTCATCCCATGGGTTGATCAAACGTATCACACCTGCACCGACCCATCCTGTCGGGCGATCGCCGGAATGTCCCGCGGGGCTCTTTGGGCGGCGGATATTGCTTTTAATCACCCCGATATTTTCGGATCGGTAGGATTGCTCAGCCTCCCCGGCTCTCCCTTCGATGATCAAACAGTCCATGTGTTGATTACANNATCGATTCGGGAAGTGAGGATGCCTATCGAATAAAAAGCGAGACTTTCTGTAATCAACTAACCTTTGAAGGATTTCCTTATTCCGCTGAGATTCATTTCGGCGGGCATGATGACGGATTTTGGCAATCGCGTTTACCGTATTTGTTATCCTGGGTTTCTTTGACCTGGAAACGCAATTGAACAAATTTTCTATAATTGATTCCGCTTTTCGAAAAAAGCTTCGGCATGCTGAATATCCTGACGAATTTGGTTGACCAATTCATCCGCGGAGCCGAATTTAAACTCCGGCCGCATATATTCAAGAAATTCGACGCGTGCGGTTTCGCCGTATTCGTCCTTCCCGTCCGATGAAAAAACAAAAGTTTCGAGGACGATTTGATGGTCGCTGTAAAATGTGGGGCGGGTCCCCACATTTGTGATCGCGGGATACTTTTTTCCATGCAATCGAATATATGTCGTATAAACACCGATCGCAGGTATAATTTTTCCTTCGGGTATTTGCATATTGACTGTCGGGAAACCGAGTTTTTTCCCCCGTCCGGCGCCATGTACAATTTTATTTTCGATAAAAAAGGGATACCCTAACAGCTTGGCGGCTTCTTGTACCTGCCCTTCGGTAATTAATCCGCGAATCCAGGTGGATGAAACAATTCCGCCGTCCATTTCCAGCTTTGGTAAAATATGAAGCGCAAAATGAAACTGATCGGCAAGCTTTTTTAATGTCTCTTGACTGCCCTCGCGATTTTTTCCCAGAGAAAAATCTTCTCCGACCCATAAGGATTTTAATCCCAACGATTCCGACAATTCCGAAATAAAATCACTTGCGCTCCGATCAGCCAATTTTTGATCAAATTTCAATGTGATCAAATAATCGATCCCGATCTGCTCGGCGATCTCAGCCCGTTCTTGCGGGAGAATAATATTCTTGGGAAACTTTGGCTTCTGAAAAAAAACAAACGGTAACGGATCAAAAGTGACCATCACCGTCGGTAAAGATTGTTGGTGCGCATCCTTGAGCATCGCATCCAAAAGGAAACGATGACCGCAGTGAATACCGTCATAACCGCCGATGGTTATGGCGGAAGCCTTCAAGGTAATTTGTGAGATAAGATCCGCTTGTACCATCACTGTCTCAGGGGTAAAGAACTTTCTTGGGTTTCCATTCCGATGTCTCGGGGTCCAACTCCAGAATCGCAATCAGTTCACCTTGTTCCGAAACCGCTTTGGCATACGGAGAATCGGTATTTTGAGCCGGGATCCTTCTGCCGTGACGAATCTGAGATTCTTCATCCATGTCTACAACCAATTCCTCGTAACCGTCCAAAGCTTCAGCTGCGGGAATCAGATATTGATACCAACTACCTTCCTCAAAACTTGCTTCCAAATTTGGAATGGATACGGCATCCCGCAAAGAAAAATGACCACTTAAGGTTCTGCGCAGTCCGGAAAGATAAGCACCACATCCTAAAACCTGCCCCAAATCATTTGCGATCGATCGAACATAAGTTCCGGAGGAACAAAGGATATCCACGGACAGTTCCGGGGGATTATACTCGATCAAATCCATCGAATAGACCGTCACTTTTCGGCTGGGGATTTCAAAATCGACTCCCTCTCTGGCCATTTCGTATGCTTTTCGTCCTTTAATTTTTAATGCGGAGTAAACAGGCGGTGTTTGTTCGATTTCTCCGACAAACTTCTTCATCGCTTCCGATATCTGATCCTCGGATATATTCATATCTGCACCGGTGGTTTCGATCAAACCGTCCCCGTCATAAGTATCGGAAACGGAACCCAACCGAATAGTCGCTTCATATCGCTTTATATCCGATTGCAGATATTCACTCAGCCGCACCGCCGGCCCAATTAAAATTACCAAGACACCGGATGCTCTCGGATCCAATGTGCCGGTATGACCGATTCGCCTGATTCCGGTTCCTTTCCTGATTATTTGAACAATGTCATGAGACGTTTTCCCAATCGGCTTATCCACAATCAGGACACCCGATATGGCACTTTTATATCTTTTCGTCTCTTCACTTCTCATAAATATTTTTTCTTTCTTTTAGCCTATTTCACGCCAATTATAATAAAATCCGATCGTTCGGGAAGAAAATCACGATTATTGTTCAGCCGATTGAACACCATTTTCGGTTCGGGCTAGTACCCGTTCAATGACATCGCCGATCGGTCCGCTTACATCGGCTCCGGCCGCTTGCCGGTGTCCGCCGCCGCCGAACTCTTCCGCAATTGCCGCCACATTCACACCGGGTCTGCTTCGCCATGATATCTTTACTCGTCCGTCGATTTGTTCATTAAATAGGACGGTAGCAAGAAAACCTTCCGTCGAAGCCAGATAATCAATTAAACCAGCATCGTCTCTGCCGGTGTATCCTGAGCGCTCCCGATCGGTATCTGTCAGCACGGTCCATAAAATTTTCCCGCGGGTTTCCAATTTTGAAAGCCCGCAATGCCAATATTTTGCAGCTTCCAAAGAATGAGCTTTCAATATATTTTGGATTCCCCAATACAAATCGGCGCCCTGTTCCATCAATTTTGCCGTGACACGCAGCGAATCCGGATTCGTATTGGATGTACTGAATCCTTGGGTGTCCATTATGATGCCCGATAAAAGCGCTTCCGCAATCTCTTTATTCATCGGAAAATTCAATTCTTCGATCAGATGAGCGACGATAATCGCGGTAGCTGGAGCGGAAGGATCGATTAAATTGATCTTTGCATCTCCGGAGTTAGAAACATGATGATCGATACAAATATCGGGTTGTCCGATATTGGGCTGTTCAAAAAAATATCCCGCCCGCGAAAGCGTGCTGACATCCAAGAGGATGGAACAGTCATACGGCTCTGGAGCTTTTACGAAACGGGTATTTTTTCCGATGGTTTGAGGATTCAACCAACCTTGGACCGGCAGTTCATCCGGACAGACATATTGGACTTTTTTCCCCATTTCTTCCAACGACCAGCCTAATCCGAGCATTGAGCCGATGGCATCACCGTCCGGACGAATATGGCAAAATAAAGCAATATTCGTCGCGTTTTCAATGATTTTGCTGATTTCCGTCAGTACATTGTTCTTATCTTGATTCATGAGCTCTCAAATACCGATAATTTTTCGACAAATTCTTCCTCCGATTCTAAATCCATTTTTATCATTTTTTTATTTTATTTGGTTTCGATTCGGAAGAATTCGATAAATAAGGGATTGCCTTTTTCAGGCAATCCCTTTTTGTTCATTTTTGCTCTTTACTTCCTGTTCTTCTTTGAGCTGTCGTAATAAAGTTTCTACCCGATCCGCTTTTTCCGGAGTAGGATCCCAAAAAAACCGTAATTTCGGGAAAGTTCTCAACTCGATCGACTGCGAAAGAGCATGCCTCATATATCCTGACGCATTTTCCAATCCCGCCAAAATTTCGGCGCTGCGTTCCTTCCCTTCCAAAGCGGAAACGTAAATATTGGCATAATAAAGTTCCCGATCCACGTTGACATCCGTTATCATGACTCCCTGTAGTCTCGGATCATCGATTTCATACAGCAACATTTCGGATAAATCATCTCGAATTCGCTCTGCTATTTTTTTCAATCGTATGGGCGATGGCATGATAATTCCTCCTCTCTTACATCACATACCGAATCTTTCCAAAACGAAAGCTTCGAGTATATCCCCCGGTTTAAAATCTTCAAATCCTTTTAATCCGATACCGCAATCCAATCCGGTTTTCACTTCCTTTACATCCTCCTTTTCATGCTTCAGCGAACTGATCTCACCCGTAAAAATGATCTCATTTCCGCGTTTTACATGAACTTTGCAGTTCCGTCGGATATCCCCTTCTTTCACTCTGCATCCGGCTATGGTTCCCACTTTTGAAATGGAGAACGTCGTCAAAACCTCCGCTCGCCCGATAACCGTTTCTTTAAATTCGGGCTCCAACATTCCTTTCAGAGCTTTTTCGATGTCTTCGATCAAACGGTAAATAATATCGTAAATACGAATCGAAACACCCTCATTTTCGGCTTTTTTCTTCGCAACCGGGTCGGCTTGGACATTAAATCCGATGACAACTCCATGAGATGCAGATGCAAGCATGACATCATTTTCGCTGATATTGCCGGCCTCGGCATGCAAAATATTGATCTTAA
>DCTP01000103.1:0-243 GCA_002329625.1 Leptolinea sp. UBA1437 | reverse complement strand
ATCAAGTTCAACTCTTTTGCTTCACCGGCTTTGAACTTGGCAAATAATTCTTCCAGTGTGGCTTTCGGTGTCGAACTTTTTAACGCGGCTTCATTTTTCGCATTTTCGACAACCGCCCGAGCTTCTTTTTCCGTTGCATAGACTTGGAAAATATCTCCCGCAGTCGGTACTTCGGTCAGACCCATAATCTGAACCGGTGTTGAGGGACCGGCTTTTTGTATCTTCTTGCCGCGAAAATCAAAC
>DCTP01000086.1 GCA_002329625.1 Leptolinea sp. UBA1437 | reverse complement strand
CGGGATGACAGCATGCAAGCGATCGACGAATCTATGGCTAACGGCGGTATTTGCTTTGAGCACGAATCACATCTGGTTGGCGACGACCGGGCAGATGTGGTTTATCAGTCAATTAGTGACGATCCTGTTTATTGGATTAGGGACGATCGCGGTGATCCAAGGGAAGCCAGCATGGGTAAGCGGACTGATGATTGGGATGGCTGTGCTGGCACGACCGAACATATTTCCGATCGCGATCTTTCTGATGGGGATCTATCTGTGGAAAGCGAAGCCGTTTCCGGAGGTTGAGTGGGGGAAAGCGGTGAGATGGGCGATCGGGTTTGGGATACCGGTACTGATCTGTGGATTTTTAGAATTACTCTACAACTATCTGAGATTTGAGGACTGGTTTGACTTTGGTTATGTCACGATTAATGGAGCTTCTTGGATTATGGAAGCCGTTCAAAAATACGGGATGTTTCACCCGCATTTTTTGAGAGAGAATTTTGAAGTAATGTTTTTACGGATGCCACGGATAGACACCACGGGGGAACGATTTTTCTTTCAACCGGGATATGCGGGGTACAGCATCTTTGCGATGACGCCGGCATTCATCTACCTGGTTCGAGGGATAAAGAAGAATTGGTGGGTGATCGGGGCATGGGTATCGGTCATCCTGACGGTAGGGCTACTATTGTTGTATCACAATACCGGAGCGGAGCAGGTCGGGTATCGTTATATACAGGATGCGATCATCCCATTGGTGTTGTTACTGGGCGTAGGCGTGGGAGAGAAACCGGGGATCCTATTTAAAGGATTGACAATACTGGGGGTAGTAATCAACNNGGACATGGCAGAGCGAGCGGAAAAGAAACGCCGAAAACCGAATAAAGGGAAGGAGCCGGATTGGGGCTCTATTTTGGTGATTCTGTCTGTTATAGAAGGATGTTGGTCAACAGCCACAATATTCAAAATACCTTCTGAAGCGGAGAATGCTGTTTTGCTTGGCTATTCGGCGGAACGGTTGGCAATTGCAGCGATCTGTATTCTGGGGATCCTCTTCCTGATCGGTTTCTTTTTATTCAGAAAGCGGAGACGATATTCAGTAATGATGCGGCAGATAATATTCGGGGGATGTGTACTCATTTTCACATTGTGTGCTCTGATATTTCTTCTAAATTATAACGATATCGGTCGATATGACACGCTGATTCCATCTCTTATATCCCGATATGGGTGGTTATTTGTATGGGGGATACTGTTCGGCATAGAAATTGGGGTGACGGTAGTCATCGACAGCAAAAGGAACGATGGGGAACTAAAAAGGTTATTTACCCCCTTGTATGAAGCAGTACTGTTTGGGATGGCAGCGGTTCTTTTTATTCTGGCATTCGAATATTATGATCGGGTAGACTGGACCCGTCATTTGGGTCATATCCGAGCAATATTTCTGGCACCGGTGGCGATAGCGATCCTGTGGGCGATATCTGTGGAGTTAATCAAAGGAAAAGAAACGAAATCCAAAGTCAATACAATCTGGCTGTTTTTGATGATTGTCTCATTGGCTTTCGCTGGATATCGTTTGACCGGTTTTTGGGTTTATCGTACGGATACCCCGCCGAAGAGCTACTGGGATCTGTTAGCAAATGCGTTTTTAAACGGGCAACTGTATTTGAATAACCCGCCGACGACGCATGATCTGACGATGTATAACGGGAAGTGGTATGTGCCGAATCCTCCCTTACCGGCAATTCTTTTAATGCCGTTCGTGAAATGGTTTGGCGTTGAAGGAATTAACATGACGGTGGTATCCGCAATCACCGGTGCCTTGAATACAGCATTGATTTTTCTTATTTTGCACCGAGCGGTTCAGATCGGGATGATCCGTTGTGAGCGATCCGCTATTCTTTGGTTGACCGTCGTTTTTGCCTTCGGAACAAACCATGTTTGGTTGGCCGTGACCGGACAGATGTGGTTTATCAGCCAATTGATTACGGTAACAATGATTGAACTATCCGTTTTGGCGGTGATTTCAAAATGGAGCGGGTGGCTGGTCGGTCTGTTTTTCGGTTTTGCAACACTTGCCAGACCCAATATATTCCCGATCGCATTCCTATTATTAGGGATTTATCTTTGGGAACAGGCTGATTTTCCGAAAGTAGATTGGCGCAAAACAATAAATTGGGGGATTAAAACAGCTTTCCCCGTAATGATCTGTATCTGTCTGTTGCTCTCTTACAATAAATTACGTTTTGATGACTGGTTTGATTTTGGGTATGTCACAATAAACGGTGCCCCTTGGATTTTGGAAGCCGTTCAAAAATATGGGATGTTTCATCCTCATTTCTTTAAAACAAATTTACGGGTCATGCTGTGGCAGTTGCCGACACTGGACTTTTCCGGTGATCGGTTTTTCTTCCAACCCGGAATTTCCGGTTTCAGCATTTTTGTAATGACTCCACCTTTGATCTATCTGTTTCGACGTTTTCGAAAAAATTGGTGGGTTGTCGGAGCCTGGGCTTCTGTCATTCTCACCATTTTATTGCTATTGCTTTATCACAATACCGGAGCTGAGCAGGTTGGGTATCGGTACCTTTTGGATGCCATTGTGCCCATCATGCTTTTGATGGGCTTGGGGGTTGATCGAAAGGTAAATTGGTTTTTCAAAATGTTGGCGATGATCGGGATTGCGGTGAATCTCCTGTCGGTTTATTGGTGGTTTATTGCAAGGACCTGACCGGATTATCCTTATCCTGAATTCGTCTATGCCGGAAATATTTATTTCGGTACCCAATTCAGTCCTATTTCTTTTTTCGATTCTATTATTTTATTTTCAGGGTTATCTTCATCCGAAATTTTTTTGCGGATCACTCGAGTTAAAATAATAGGATGAACGATTTGATTGCTCAAGTGATTCTTAATGTTCCGGCAAAAGACGGAATTTTTGACTACAGTATTCCGGAAGAACTGATTGGGAAAATCAAAACAGGATGCATGGTAGTCGTTCCGTTTCGTCAAACATATATGCAGGGAATCGTCCTTTCTCTGAATGATGAGTCTGCAGTATCGAACTTGCGGCCAGTTACTCAATTGGTGGATGAGATGCCTGTTTTAACTTTTGCACAGCTTGAGGTGGCAAAAAAACTCTCCACGCGTTGTTTGGCTCCTTTGAGCGATTGTGTTAATGTCTTCTTAACCGAAAAAATCCGAAAAATATCCGAAGATAATTACACGCTTGTGAAAAAGCCGGATCAAAAGAGCATTTCGGATGAAAAACCGACTGAAAAAGAAAGTCGGAAAACGCTTATTCGTGAACGGTTAATCAGCCTTTTTCCCGAAGAAAATTCGGTATTGGCTCAATCCGAAATTGATCAAAAAATGGAAGGGGTAAACTGGAAAAATGCAATGGATTCACTGATTCGGGAAGGTATAATCCGAAAAGATCCATTTTTTTCCTTACCCGATAACAAACTTCCTGTTCGTCGTGTTGCACATCTTTCGGCAACCGCTGAAACGATTGAATCCGAATGGAATGCTCTTTCACGGCAGGAAAAAGCTCTCAAAAGAAGACAGGAATTATTGTTATGCCTGAAATCAACGGCAGACGGCATACCGGTAACCGACTTACTGCGGCAAACGGGAGCTACTCAAGCTGACATAAAGGCTCTTGAAAAGAAACATTTAATTTCGATTACCGAAGAAGAAGCGGAAGGAGACTATACCGGATTGGAATCGGATACTTACCCCGGCTCTGAAATTCTGCTGAATACCGAGCAACAAAAAGCACTTGAGATGATTGAGCAGGGACTGAAGGCAACGGAACAAAAAGTGCCGATTCTGGTTCATGGTGTGACCGGTTCGGGGAAAACAGAAATCTATATCCGCGCAACCGAGCAGGCGATCGCACAGGGAAAACAAGTTTTAGTCTTGGTTCCGGAGATTTCACTGACCCCACAAATTTTAGGACGCTTTAGTCGACGTTTCCCCGGAAAAGTCGGTGTTTATCACTCTCGATTGACGGACAGTCAGCGTTATGAGACTTGGAGAAAAGGACGGAACGGCCGCTTCCGAATTGTTATCGGACCGAGAAGTGCATTAGCGGTTCCGTTGAATGATCTGGGGCTGATTATCGTCGATGAATGCCATGATGATTCTTATTATCAAACCGAACGCCCGCCTTTTTTTTCGGCGGTTCAGGCTGCGTCAGATTATGCCGCACTTGGTGATGCTCAACTGGTTTTAGGCAGCGCGACCCCCACAATTGCTCAAGTTTTCAAGGCTCAGCAAAGTAAATGGAAAATTGTGCGGCTAAAAGAAAGGGCATCCGGCATCTCAAAACCGACTGTGAAACTGGTCGATATGCGACAGGAATTAAAATCGGGCAATCGCTCTGTTTTCAGCCGGGTCTTAATCGAAGAATTAAAAGAGACACTTGCGGACAAGAAACAGGCTATTCTTTTTCTGAATCGTCGCGGTTCGGCAGGTTATACTTTTTGTCATGCCTGTGGGCATGACTTTCGGTGTCCACATTGTGAAATTCCGTTGACATGGCATCAAAAGCAAAAAAAACTCTGTTGCCATTTCTGCGGGTATACCGAATCCTTACCGGAAGTTTGCCCCCGGTGCGGAGAAAAAGAAATTCATCAATTCGGAACAGGTGTCGAACAGGTGGAAAATCTGATTCGTGCGATATTCCCTTCCGCTTCCATTCTACGAATGGATTCCGAAACCACCGCAAAAAAAGGTTCTTATGAACGAATTTTGTCTCAGTTTGCCGAACGGCGTGCGGATATTCTGATTGGAACGCAGATGGTAACGAAAGGTTTGGATTTCCCGGGGGTTCGGTTGGTCGGTGTTCTCCTTGCGGATGTGGGAATGAATTTTCATGATTACCGTGTAGACGAACATACTTTTCAGATATTGACACAAGTGACCGGCAGAGCGGGTCGAGTCGATGTCAAGGGAATGGCGATTTTACAAACCTATCAACCGACTCGATATTCTATTCAGGCAGCGGTACAGGGAGATTTCGACTCTTTCTATAAAAAGGAATTGGCTTATCGACGGGAAATTGGATATCCACCGTTTTCACGATTGGTTCGGATTGTAATATCCGATCCCTCGCAATCTGTTACGGAAAAAAAGGCTTTTGATTTATCAGAAGAAATACGAAAGGTCCTCCATTCCGAAAGTCATCGTACGACAAACGTCATCGGACCCGCGCCCTGTTTCTTCCCGAAATTGGATGGGAAATATCGTTGGCATATAATTTTACGCGGTCCTAATCCCACTGATATTATTAAGAATGTGGATACAAAAACAGTTCGGGTTGAGGTTGATCCTCCATCGGTTTTATAAGGAAGGCTTTGAAACTTATGAAAAGAATAATGGTTTGGTTGGGGCTCATCGGGTTATTTAATTTTTCGATTGTTTATGCACAGGATGAAGAACTAGCGGATCAACCGGTTTGGGTACCGGTATATGAAGAAGTATTCAGTCCCGCTTCAGAAGGAAAAGGCTGGATGACTGGTACGGAAACTTCCGAAACAACCGTGATCAACCGTTCTATGGTACAAGATGGCTATCTTTGGGATATTACCTCTCCGAAACATCAGTATTCGATTGTCCAAAATTCATCTTTGGTGATCCCGGAAGGTTATCAAATCAAGGTTGAAGCCGCTGTGAAGCTTCCATACTACGAGCCACCGGTTTGTTCCGGAATTGTTTTCGGGGCGGATTCGGACGATTTTGACACTTTTTTGGTTTGCAATGACCAAACATATGGTTTCTATCATCATTCCGATGCTTCCTGGAGCGAGTCCCTTCCTTTTACAAAGGTTGCCGATTTCAACCAAGGAGAAGTTTTATTTCTTTCATCGGTAATACGGAATGGTTGGGTGGATTTTTATTTGGACGGTAAATTGTTGGATACATTTCCGTTGAGTTGGACGAATGGAGTAATCGGTCTTTTTGCCCAACCGCTAAGTGATAAGCCAACCGAGATTCTTTACAAGTCGTTTAAGATTTCATTAGCGCCTCAGGATAAGATAGAATCATCGCTTTCGGAGGATGTCCCGTCTGACATCGCCCGTGTGATTCGCATGCTTCAATTGAAAGGACGAATCGATACACTAGGCGGTAGTTATCAAGAATTGCCTGATTTGGATAGTTCGCTTGCTCAAATGGGCTATTTTCAAAATCATCCTTTCGGTGTGACCGCTCAGGATTTTCTGATTCAATCGGAGATTTCTTGGAAATCGGCTTATGAAAAACCGGATACCATTGATTCTGGCTGCGGTTTCACTTTTCGGGAAAATTCATCTGAGTCTTTCTTACAAGCATTCGTAGCGTTGGATGGAAATATCTATGTCAGAGCATTTCGCAACGGTGCGGAAATTCCGTTGGTCACTTATAATTACGGTCAATGGAGTCTGGAGGGGAACGGCATATTTACCGTGGTATGCAGTGGTTCAAAGATCTCATTCTTGTTTAATCAGCAATTGGTCGGTACCGTTACCGATGCGACATGGATTTCAAATGGTAATATCGGATTGACTGTTTTTTCCGGTACAAATTATGATTTCGGGATTTCTTGTTCATTCAGAAAGAATCAACTTTATCTTTTTTCCGAGGAATAAAAATAAGCTGGTTTTTCTTATAAAAGAATCCGCATTTTTTTATGATTCAAAATGTTCTTCTGCGAACTGCTTCAATGTGATCATATATAAGGTATCTGTTTCAAATTTCCATGGAAATCATTTAGGAAGGAAGTTCCGAATGAATTATATTCCTAAAAAGGTTGAAATAAGGGACGGAAGCTTTTCCGGCATTCAGAATGGGAAAAGAAGCATGCTGCCCGCAATATTCAGAAACTTTTGATTTCCTTCTGCGCGAAGTACGACCTTTTCGCTGATCTTTTGCTCTGATTTCTTGATATCGGAAAGTATGATCAGACAATTCGGTGATATGGGAAAGGATGGCCACCATTGCTTCGGCACCGGATCGGGACCAGCTACAGCCTCGGGTTTTCATGCGGAGCGCAATGGATTTTCCGACATTGGACTCCATGCATCCGAGACCGGCCAAGTTCTCATAGGGCAATCCTCGGGCAGATAACGGCAGGATTTCATCTTGATGGTTTTTCAGATATTCAAAACAGCAATTTTTGGCTTTTCTTGCAGAAGCCGATCCCTGATCTTTCAACCTCTGCAGCTCTGTTGCGACCGCATCGAACCCATCTCGATATAAGGTCTTCAAAGTGTCAGGGACATCGATTTCTTTCCCATACGCTTCTCGGATAGCTTTGTTGATGTGAAACGGATCCAACACGCGCTCGATCTGTTTGACCCCGACCAGATCGAAACTGGAACCAACCCATTTCCCGCCGTCACCACCGACTGCCAACAGACTGACACTCCCTAAATCATATTTCGAATACATTCGCTCGCATATCATCTCCTGCCATTTTTCGGTAGTGACATCCATCGCCATAAGGCTCATCTTGTTCTGCAACCGATAGCGGTTCCCCAAGATCCATTGCTTGCCGGTGCTGGCTTTTGCCATCCGGATTTCTGCTTTATGCATTCCATCATTACTGCCCGCGTTTCTCGACCAAGCACTTTCAATCTCTTGGCTTCTTCCTTCTGGATCTGATCATCATAACTTTCTAGTACCGCCTCTCCCGTTATCTTCCTAAAATGATCCGATTGAATCACAAATTCGGCGGTCATCTTTTGGCCATTTTCGATTTCGATGGTTATACTTATCTTGACATCTTTTGTCATTGGAATTTCCCTTCTTGTTTTTATTTGCAAAAGAACATTTTAGAGGAAATTCCTTTTTTGATTATTTTCTTTTGGCCATGGAAATTTGAAACGCAGACATATGTTCTTTTTGCCTTATCCTCATCCAACCTAATGATAAAATAAATCGATCAAAGGAAAACAGTTTGATTATTCTTTATCAAAGCTGCCGAAAGGATTATCGCCATGCTGGAAAAAATCATAAAAGCATTTGAAAACCGATTTAGAGCCGTTCCCGATTTTGTCGTTCGTTCACCGGGACGCATCAACCTCATTGGTGAACATACGGACTATAACGAGGGTTTCGTTTTTCCAATGGCAATTAAATATGCACAATGGTTGGCAATCAAAGCAAATAAAACCGATCATGTTTCCCTTTATTCTGCGGATATTGATAAAGATGTTGTTTTCTCCGTCACCGATTTTTCCCAAAAAATCACGGGGTGGGCTTGTTACCCTCAGGGCATCGCTTGGGCGCTGCATGACAACGGGTACCCTTTAAAAGGTTGGGATGGCTTGCTCTTAGGAGATCTTCCTTTGGGTGCCGGCTTATCCTCATCGGCTGCTCTTGATTTGGTTACCGCTCGTGCTTTCTCCCTGATCGGTGGGTTTCAATGGGACCCGATACAGATGTCTGTCATTAGCAAACAATCGGAAAATCAGTGGATCGGCTTAAACAATGGGATCATGGATCAATTGATCTCAGCCACCGGTGAAAAAGGCAAAGCTATTCTGATTGACTGTCGTTCGTTAGATATTCAACCCCATGCGTTACCGACCGATACGATTGTCGTTGTCATGAATACAATGGTAAAACATGCGTTGGTTGAAAGCGGATACAATGATCGTTTTAGGCAATGCATGGAAGGAGCCAAGGCTTTCGGGAAAAAATTCTTGCGTGATGTAACAATGGAGGAATTCAATGATGGCGCCAATCGGTTAGATGAGGTGATCCGCCGTCGTTGCCGACATGTTATCAGCGAGAATGCCCGTACGTTGAAAGCTGCCGAGTGTATGGAAAGGAATGATCCGGTCCGCCTGGGGCAGCTGATGAATGAAAGTCACGCCAGCCTTCGGGATGATTTCGAAGTTTCCTGTGAAGAGTTGGATATTATGGCGGAAGAAGGGCAAAAACAACCGGGTTGCTACGGCGCCCGAATGACGGGGGGAGGGTTCGGAGGCAGCGCCATCGCACTGGTAAAAACCGAATATGCCGAACCTTTTATGAAAAATATCGCTTCGATTTATGAAGCAAAAACTGGCATTAAGCCGAACATATTTGCCACGGATGCCGAGCGCGGGACATCCGTTGAATTTAGTAAAGATTAATTTACTCCTTGTTTTTATGAATTTATTAATTATTCAGTAGTTTCTTAACGAACATTTTTGGCAATCCCAAGTAAGAAGCTTTCTTCACTGCGGGGAGGATGTCACCCCCTGATTCAGCAAATGCCAGACTCGATCCAAAGCTTGTAAACCGGTTAAATTACGAACCGTCCAGCCGTAAGTTTTCAAATCATCACCGCTAAAATCACAAAGGCTCGTATTGTTAAATGTGGGATGAACATCATTTTCACGAAGCCCATGCCCGGGTAACGGATCCATCGCCCGCCATAAATTCCACAAGGGCACCTCATAATCCAAGGCAATTTGTGCAATTGCTTGATTGAAACTGCCGTCTCCTTCCAGATTATCCGCTTTTGTCACCAAAATCGGTACCACATATCGATCGATGGATTTTTGAACCAACGAACGCATGTGCTTATCAAATTCGGCTAACGGCATGTAGACATCATTTGTTCCCAGTGCGATGAAAGCGATAGAGGGTTGCCACAACCGATATTCGCAGGAGGTCGCGGATTCATAAGGCCAACAGACGTCATCCTCATACCAATGATAGGTATCCAGTTGCATCGCCGTAATACCATTGGCTGTCGCCCGGGATTCGCGCGAAAAAGACCATTGAAATTGCTTGATCGTTTCTTCCAGATCGGTATACTTGCCTAATTTATACCCATTTTCACCGTAATCAAAGCATCCCAAAAAAGAAGGCATAATACTGTTACTGTCACCGACTTTGCTGAACCGGTTTGCTTTGTTGCCATTTTCCTGCCCGGATCGATAAACATCAATCATCTTCGTGCTGATTCTTTCGGGAAGAATTGGCCAGTTTTTCCAATCCGCGGCGCTCAACGCAGTCGGTTGAACCGTCGGTATCGCGGAAGGAACAACCGGACTCGGCATCATCGTTTCGGTCGGCAAAACGGTCGTATTGGTGGGAATCATTTCCGAAATCAGGGTTACGGTCGGCAAGCCGGTTGTTTGAGAAGCACGAACGCGATGGTTGTTTGACAGAAAAACAGACAAAACCAATCCTACCAGAATCGCACCGAGGATAATCGCTGCGCCGCCTAAAACATGAATTCTTTTATTCATTCTGTTTGTCTGCTTCATACCCACAAAGAATCGATCGCCAACGCCACCAAAATTCCAAGAATAACCCCTATATAAACCTGCCGCGGAGTATGACCGATGACTTCTTTCAACAATTGATCATTGATCGGTTGTCCGCTGAAAACATCCCGTAATAATTGATTAATTTTCTGTGCATGCAGCCCCGATTGCCATCGCACATTGGCCGAATCATAAGTCACAATAACCATCAACCCGAAAGCCGCCGCAAAAGCAGCAGTATCGAATCCTTCCCATAACCCGATCGATACCGCAATGGCTGTGACCATTGCGGAATGGGAGCTCGGCATTCCGCCGCTCTCAATCAGTAAAACCCAATCCCATTTTTTGTTTATTGCATAATTCAATAACAATTTTAATAGCTGTGCAAGCATCATGGCAGCCAATCCGGAAACAACCGCCGGATTACCGAAAAATTCAGTCAGAAACACTGTCTTTATCTCCGTTTACGGTGGTTTGACCGATCGTCCGAATTTTCAACTCAGCCTGCTCCAATAAGCTGCTGCAATATTTCGATAATTGCATACCCGCCTTATATAACTCCATCGCTTGTTCTAATTCAACTGTTTCACTTTCGAGTTGTTCCACTATTTTTTGAAGTTGCTCGAAAGCTTCTTTAAATGTTAATTTTTCCGAAGAATTTTCCATAATTTTATCCCGTCCTTACAAAATCAACGCATCCCTATCTCCGTCTTTCATCCGAATAGTCACTTTTTCATCCGAATAGAAACATGAGGCGGAAACAATTATTTTTCCGTTTTCATCTTCGATTAATGCGTACCCTCGGTTTAAAACGGAACTCGGGCCGGCACTTTCCAAACGACGGCTCAAACCGATTAATAGTTCCCTTTGTTGTTTAAAATATCGATCAGCCCAAAGATTCAGCCGAATATGGATCTGTTCCAAGATTTTTTGTTCCTGTCGAATCTGATTCAACGGAGCAGCCAGCTCAAATCGTCGGTTTAATTGATTGATTTTTTCCGCTGTCTTATCCAACTTTTCACGCATCAATCGATTCATTTTAACCGTCAGAAAATCAACGGCTTGGATAATTTCCAATCGATCCGGTGTAGCCGCGACAGCCGCCGCGGTCGGAGTAGACGCGCGAAAATCAGCCGCAAAATCGAGCAGTGTGAAATCCGTTTCATGCCCGACTCCGCTGATAACGGGAATCTTGCTGCTCGCGATCGTTCGCACCAGCGTCTCGTCATTAAATGCCCAAAGATCCTCCAAAGAACCGCCGCCTCTGGCAATCAAAATAACATCCGGCTTCATTTCCACCAAATTTTTATATGCTTTGATCAGTTCTGCGGGAGCATCCTCGCCTTGAACGGATGCGGGACTCAGGTATATTTCAGCCAAAGGCCATCGTTTCTGAATCGTATTGAAGATATCCTGGATCGCCGCTCCGCTGCTGGACGTGACAACACCGATTCTTTCGGGCATATAAGGCAGCGGCTTTTTTCTGCCGGAATCGAACAGTCCTTCTTTTTCAAGCTTTTCTTTCAATCTCAAGAACTCTTCAAAAAGCTTCCCCCTACCGACGGGATAAACAGCATCCGCATAGAGTTGATATAGCCCGTCTCTTTCATAGACACCGATCCGGCCATGAACAATCACAGCCGCACCGTTTTTAAACAATTCCTGAAATTCAGCGGCAACAGCCCGCCACATAACGCATTTTAAGCTGGATTTTTCATCCTTTAAAGTGAAATAAACATGACCGGAAACCGGTCTGGACAAATTGGATATTTCTCCTTTAACAGAAATATCCTCAAGCACCGGATCACTTTCCAACAAGTCTTTCACCTGTTGATTCACTTCCGATACACTGAGCGCAAAGTCGGCTAAGGAGAAAAAGTCAAAATTCTGCATAAAACCAGTATATCACCGGTAGTTTTTCACTTGAAATTCTTTTGATAACATCTATAAGGATAACTAATTGTTATGATTCGAATTTTTAAAGCTTTCTGCCGCTTTCACCGCGAGTTCATCGCAACGGTTATTCAGCGCATTTTCCGCGTGCCCTTTTACCCATTTCATTGTGACGGAATGGATTTCCAGTAAACGTAAGAGTTCTTCCCACAAATCAACATTTTTAGCCGGCTCTTTTTTATTTCGCATCCAATTATTTTTTTGCCAACGCTGCGGCCATTTTCCTTCAACCATATCAACCACATACTTTGAATCCGAATATAAAAGCACTTCGCACGGACGTTTTAATGCCTTCAGACCTTCAATCACGGCTGTTAATTCCATTCGATTATTCGTGGTCAGAGCGGCGCCACCCGAAAGTTCTTTCTTTTGATCGCCGCAAATTAATATCACCCCGTATCCACCCGGACCGGGGTTCCCCAGACAAGCACCGTCCGCATAAATGGTTACTTTGGTTCGTTTGTCATTCATCGATATCGGATCATCTCCTCTTACTCTTCTCTAAAAGCATCCTTTATGATTCCGCATTTTTTGATCATCAACCCAATAAAATCGAATAACGATTAAAATAAGCCTATGAACGAAACAATTCAAACTCTCATGAATCGGAAATCCGTCCGAAAATTTACCGATCAATCTGTTTCAGATGATACCAAGCAAATCATCCTCGAGGCAGCCCTGCATGCGCCCTCTGCCGGAGCAATGATGCTTTATTCTATCATCGAAGTTGAGGACCAAGCATTGAAAGATATCCTTGCGGAGAGGTGCGATCATCAACCGTTTATCGCAACTGCACCGTGGCTGCTTTTATTCGTTGCGGACTATCAACGCTGGTTTGATTATTATAAAGTTTCAAACGCTCCGGCGCTGTGTGCCGAATTCTGCAGAGTTCCCCGAATTCCGCAAGAAGGTGACTTTTTGCTGGCTTGTATGGACACCCTGATCGCTGCGCAAAATGCTGTCATCGCAGCGGAGGCACTCGGCTTGGGTTCGTGTTATATCGGAGATATCGTCGAACATTATGAACAAATCCGGGATCTTTTTCGCTTGCCACGGTATACCGCTCCGATCGTTTTATTGTGCTTCGGATACCCAACGGAAGACCAGAAAAACCGAAAACCAGTTGAGCGGTTTGATAAAAAATATATTGTTCATCAAAATCAATATCCGTCTTTTTCCGATCAAGACCTGTTGAATATGTTTCCAAAAGAAGATATTATCCCGAATAACCCCTTGGGGCGTTTACCACAGGGTCAACGGAATTATATTCGCAAATTTACCGCTGATTTTTCAATCGAAATGTCCCGTTCGGTCCGCGAAATGTTGAAAAATTGGCAACAAACACACCCTGATTCATGAGACAAAATAAATCCGAAAAAATCGAACAAATCACTCTGAGCCTGATTACGGCCGTCATTTCCGTTCAATGTGCGTTAAGCATCTGGAGACGATATCAGGAATTCTTGTCCAAAGGCAGCATCGTTCCTTCGTTTTTGCTGATTTGTACTTTTTGGATTGTGGGAATTCTTTTTATTTACGCAATCTTATGGCGACCGGAGCTGCTGAAACCGTTCTTGTTTTTAAAAAAGCTCCCCGATCCGATCAGACGAATGGGATCATTTTTCATTTGTCTGCTTCCCATTTTTCTCTATACATTTCATCGTTGGAGTGAACCGTTTGGAAATCCTTGGATCCGCATATTTCTGTATACGGTGATCATTCTTGCCGCCGCATGGCTCCTTACAAAAGAAAAGGGAATATCCGGCGGAGCATTGATTGCTTCAACGTTAACTTTCAGCGTTTCATTTTTATTGATCAATCAGTTTCGTGATCTTACCGATTATCCGTTCAGCGTCGGTTGGTCGGAAGGAAATCGCTTTTGGGATTATTCCGTTCTTTTCGGACGACGCTTATATAATTGGCCGCAGGATAAACCGATTCCTGCTTATATCGATCTCGGGCGTCAAAGCTTATGGGGGGCTATCTTTTTGCTGCCTAAAGTGACAATTCGAATGATGCGTGCCTGGAATGATTTTCTTTTTACCATTCCGTATGCGTTACTGGGTTGGGCATTATTGAATTACAGGTCTGTCACTCAAAAAAAATATCTGCTGGCAGGCTCGCTTTGGGCAATGATTTTTTTGAATCAGGGACCGATCTATACACCTTTGGTTCTTGCCGCAACGTTGGTCGCATTAGGACATAAACTTCCTCTTTGGTTGGGATGCTTGTTCACATTTCTCGCCGGGGCTTATGCGGTAATGTCCCGCTCCACTTGGATCGTTGCTCCGGCAATTTACGGCGGAATGTTAACCCTTGCCGATACTTATGATAAGAAAATACTCGGTCAAAAAAGAAGATGGTTTCAGGCAATTCTGATCGGCTTGTTCGGCATAGCAGGCGCTTTCTCTTATCTGAATCAATACTCCATCAGAGCGTTTTTTTCCGAATCATCCGTAACCGAAAAATCAGCCGTTACGGTACCGTTGAATTATGGGGAGGAATATCAATCGATCGATACATCCCCGAAAGAGACGGAAGCTTCCGAAAGCGTTCCGGCGATGCTTACCCCGGCATGGTTTCAATATTATTTATCGCGTCAACCCTTGCTTTGGAATCGGCTTTGGCCGAATGAAACATATAAGCTCGGAATCATACCGGGACTCTTAATGGCGGTCCTGCCTTTGGTTCTTTTATTGATTTTTTGGGATCATGAAAAGCATTGGAATCTCAGCGGAATGCAACGCTTGGTTTTAGGCTGCATCCTGTTCGCTTTCTTATGTGTAGGGTTGATCGTATCGGTCAAAATCGGCGGTGGGTCCAATTTACATAATTTAGACATGTTTCTCATTGCTCTCCTCATCATCGCAGCGATGGCATGGAACGCCGGAATGGGTGAATGGATCATCGATAAAGTTCATTCCGGACATTGGATCAACTGGATTATTCTGGCGGCAATCATCCTTCCGGTTCTGCCGACCATGTTAACCGTTGAACCGAAAAAATATCCGGATCCGAGTACAACCAGCGAGGCATTGGCCAAAGTGCAGCAGGTTATTGCCCAGCATGCACAGGAAGAGATACTTTTCATGGATCAGCGCCAGTTGCTGACTTTCGGATATGTTCCCCAAATTCCTTTAATCGCCGATTATGAGAAAAAATGGATGATGGATGAAGCGATGGCGGATAATGCCGAGTGGTTCAAACCATATATCCACGATTTAAAAAATCAACGTTTCGCGGTTATCATCAGCGAACCGCTCCAAATTAAATTTCAGGGGGCAAACCGAAACTTCAGCGAAGAAAATGATCTGTTCGTTAAATGGGTTTCTATCCCGACACTATGCTATTATGAGCCATTGGAGACATTCGAAGAACAGGGTGTTCAAATCCTTGTGCCGCGTAAAAGTGTATTGGTCCAGGAGGGGGTAACCTGTCCGTAAACAGAAGACACCATGCTTATTTTACGATTTCATACGGCCAATCGGTGATTCCTCCCAGATCATAAATCTTCTGATATCCCGCACCCTGTAATTTCGAAGCGGCTTCCGAACTCCGCCTTCCCGTGCGGCAATAAACCATAATCGGTTGATCTTTCGGGATTCCCAATCGAATAACCCCATTTACCACATCTCCCAACGGGACATCGACAGCATTCGGTATGTGCCCACTCGCAAATTCATCCGGTTCGCGAACATCGATCAGAGCCGGTGGATTCTCACTTTCAAGCATTTTTTTTGCGTCTTCTGGCTTGATTTTCATAACAACCGTTACCTCTTCTTCCGGTTGGGATTGACCTTCAATCGTGCCTCGTTCCGAACAACCCCCGAGAAAGATTGAGATATAGATTACAATAAAAAATAGAAAAAGTCTTTTCATGGCGCCCTTTGGGGAAATAGGATTGATGCATAATGATGGCAAATTCTAACATCAGAAATGATTTGGGTTGAATATATATGATTACATCGATACAGAATTCGAAAATCCAATGGGTAAAGAAACTTTTAACAGAAAAAAAAGAACGCCAGGAATCGGGCTGGTATGTCATGGAAGGAATCCGATTGTCCGAAGAAGCTCTGCAAAAAGAAATTCCCATCCAATTTGCTCTGTATTCATCGCCCTTGACAAATCGTACAGAAAATTTCATCAAAGCACTGCAAAAAGCCGGAATTGAAGCGGAAGAAATTTCTCCGCAATTGATGCGATCCGTGTCGGATACAACGACTCCCCAAGGCATATTAATCGTTGTCAAAGCGCAACCGTTGCCGATTCAGCCCGATCCGAGTCTTGTGCTCATTTTGGACGGAATACACGACCCCGGCAATTTGGGAACGATTTTTCGGACGGCTGCCGCAGCGGCGGTCGATTTAATCCTTCTCGCCCCAGGATGCGCCGATCCATACTCGCCAAAAGTGGTTCGCTCCGGAATGGGAGCTCATTTGAAAATTCCTTTTTCTCAATCCGATTGGCGGGAAATCGATGATTTTTTCCAAATTCATCCGCACATTTTTCCGCTTGCATCGGATATGAAGGGAGGAAAATCTCTTTGGGAAGAAGACCTCCGCCGGCCAGCCGCAATCATCATCGGATCCGAAGCGGAAGGAATCTGTAAAGAAGCGGAACAGTTGGCAAGGGGCAAAATTTTTATCCCGATGAGTCCTGGGACGGAATCGATGAATGCAGCAGTGGCTGCCGGTATTCTGATGTTTGAAGCGGTCCGACAACAATCGGGAAAATAAAAGCACGGAGGTGAAATCGATTGAGTAACATTCGTTTTGTTGCATCATCCGAAAGCAGTCAGCCTTCTCTGAGTAAGACAGATTGGCTGGATATCGCTGTCTACGGCGAGTTAAATGATGACCAAACGGCATTGAAAGAGGAAATCCAGCCGTTGATTCAAAAAGCGGTTGAGTCGGCAGTTCCTCTGAGAGTAAAGGTTTCATTGGTACTGGTAGGAAACAGAATAACCTCCAAAATCCATGATTTTTCTCATCTGGGACCGGATCGGATCTTTCTATATGATCATGTTTCCTTTTCAGATCACAATCTTTCAGATATTGTGATCGCATTAAAACATTTCTCGAAGGAATATAAACCTTCGGTCATTCTTTTTTCCAGTTCCGATTTCAGCTCTCTTCTTGCGGAAACCTTGGCTACCGAATTGAATCTGTCCTTTGCCGATCATATTTCGGATTTTAAAATACAGCCTAATAAAGATCTGTCTTCCCCCCGAGAAGAACAACAACCAATCTTTCAGGCGGTCGCTCAATCGAGACCGCAGATAATAACGGTCCGAACAGAAACACTTCCGATCCGGTCTGTCAGCCCACGCTCCGTCGGTGAAATAATCCTATGCGAATTACCTGACGAGATTTACCTCCGCCAAATCGAAAAAGGCTCATCATGAACATAATCGTATGCATTAAACAAGTCCCGGGTACGACACAAGTTGAAATTGATGAAAAAACCGGTGTGATGAAAAGAGACACCGGTTCGGCAAAAATGAATCCTTATGATCTTTATGCCATCGAGACTGCACTCCGGATCAAGGAGGAACTTATCGATGTTCAAACCACAGCGATAACCATGGGGCCTCCGCAAAGTGAAGCCGTTTTGCGCGAAGCCTATATGCTCGGAATCGATCACGGAATTCTGTTAACCGATCGAAAATTCGGCGGCGCCGATTGTTTGGCAACGGCATACACACTCTCTCAAGCGATTTTGAAAATCGGCCTTCCCGATTTAATCATTTGCGGTAAGCAAACCACTGACGGTGACACAGCGCAAGTCGGCTCGGAATTAGCTGAATTTCTGGAACTTCCCCATATTGCCTGTGTCTTGAAAATCAATTCGCTCACCAACCGATCCTTGGAGGGGGTTATGGATCTCGGTGACTTCACACAAACTGTCGAACTACCGTTCCCATGCCTGATAACAGTTGATAAGGAAATTTACGAGCCACGTTTACCTTCGTACCGAAAAAAAATAGCAACCCGGGATCGTCCAATTCAAACGCTTTCTTTTTCCGAGTTACCTGATCAAAATCCGGTTCATTACGGTTTGGACGGTTCCGCGACTCGGGTGATGAGAGTTTTTCCTCCGGTACATCATAAACAAAATCAAATCTTTGAAGGAACGCCGGATACGCTTGCGTCGGAAATAAGCAAAATCTTGATAAAAATGAAAGTTCTCTGAGGCGACCATGGGCGGAATATATATACATCCGGAAAAAATTTCCGATTTCGAAAAAGTGAAAAATTTATGCCCGTTCGGTGCGATTGAAGTGAGTCCGGACGGAACGATTCAAATCAATTCGGGCTGCCGTGTCTGTAAGGTTTGCGTAAAAAATGGCGAACCGGGGGCGTTTGAATACAGAGAAGATGTGATTTCCGCCACCGATAAATCCGAATGGCAGGGTATCACTGTTCTTGGCGAATTCCTTCCTTCGGGAGAGTACCACCCCGTGATATTCGAATTACTGGGGAAAGCGCGAGAATTGGCGGATAAAGTCGGTTTCAGGGTCTCTCTTGTTTTGATCGGTAATGAAATCCCCGCTATTCCCAATCTATTTTGGTCTCAAGGAGCAGATCAAGTATTTGTCTATGACGCTCCATTACTAAAATATTTTGATGCCCGTCTTTATGCGGATATTGTTGAAGATTTCGCCCTTAAACAGAAACCTTCCGTCATATTGGTCGGTGGAACTCCAGCCGGCCGCTCTTTGGCACCCCGCGTCGCCGCCCGCTTACGCACCGGTTTGACAGCAGACTGCACCGAATTGGATATACAACCTAATTCCGATCTAGATCAAATCCGCCCGGCTTTCGGCGGAAATATTATGGCACATATTCGCACA
Organism: Leptolinea sp. UBA1437; assembly: GCA_002329625.1. GTDB lineage: Bacteria > Chloroflexota > Anaerolineae > Anaerolineales > Anaerolineaceae > Flexilinea. Next base: position 10,108 of record DCTP01000086.1, on the reverse strand, counting down.
CCTTATCATCGACCGCAGCTTGCCACCGTTCGCTATAAGATTTTTTCACCCGGTCAACCCGACGATTCACGAGACGGCGAATGGATTTATTGCGATCTCCCAGATGGATTATCCGCTTCTATAAAGCACATCGCATCGACTGAAAAACCTAAAGTTCATAATATCGAAGATTCCGATATTTTGATCGTTGCCGGACGGGGTTTCAAAAAAAAGGAGGATCTGATTCTCGCCCGACAATTGGCGGATGAATTGGGAGGTGAATTGGCTTGCACCCGACCTCTGATCGAAGCCGGATGGTTGGAACCGCGCCGACAGGTGGGACTTTCCGGAAGAACGGTAAAACCGCGTTTATTGATCGCCTGCGGGGTTTCCGGTTCCGTTCAATTTACCGCGGGAATGAAATCAAGTGAAATGATCCTTTCAATCAACAATGATCCTCATGCTGCTATCAACCAGATTGCAAATTATTCATTTATTGGCGATCTTTATCAAATCATTCCGGCATTATTGAAGTTCATCAAGAACGGGAGAGAGCAATGAATTATAAAAAAATGGACGAAAAGGACATCGCATTCCTTCGGGATGTTTGCGGTGAGGATCGGGTTATTCTCGGTAAAGACATACCGGAGGATTATTGTCATGACGAAATGGAAGGGCAATCCGCTGCTCCTGAAGTTATGGTTTTTGTCTTAAATGCCACAGAAGTTTCTTTGATCTTATATTATGCCAACCAAAAAAAGATCCCGGTTACTCCTCGCGGACAAGGGACTGGTTTGGTCGGCGGAGCCGTACCAATTTATGGCGGAATTTTAATGAACCTCTCCAAAATGAACCGAATTCTGGAATTGGACGAAGAAAATTTCACATTAACCGTCGAACCGGGCGTATTGATCATGGATATTTATGACTTTGTTGAAGCGCATGACCTTTACTATCCTCCCAATCCCGGCGAAAAAAGCGCCAGCATCGGCGGAAATGTCGCAACCAATGCCGGAGGAATGTCAGCGGTCAAATATGGAGTAACCAGAGATTATGTCCGCGGGTTGGAAATTGTTACACCGGAAGGAGATATTCTCGAAATTGGAGGAAAAATCGCAAAAAACAGCTCGGGATATTCGTTGGTTCAATTAGTTACCGGTTCGGAAGGGACGTTGGCTGTTATCACAAAGATCATCTTACGATTATTACCGAAACCAAAAGTTCAACAGAGTTTGTTGGTCCCTTTTCAATCACTGTCCGAAGCGATTCAGACAGTTCCGAAAATTATTAAGACGAAAGTCATTCCCCGTTCGATCGAATTTATGACACAAGATATGCTGCAAAGCAGTGAGCAATATCTTGGCCGCCGCTTTCCCGATCATACCGGCAACGCTTATTTGTTGCTCGCCTTTGACGGAAACAGCCGGGAAGAAGTGGAAAAAGACAGCGATCAATTGGCTGAATTATGTCTCCGAGAGGGAGCGATTGACGCTTTCATCATCGACACCGACGAAAGAAATGAGGCGGTTTGGAAACCGCGCAGTTCCTATTTGGAAATCATCAAAGCCTCGACCACGGATATGGATGAATGCGATGTTGTCGTTCCGATCAGCCAAATCGCGGACTATTTGGAATTCGCCCGCAAAATTGAAGAAGAAGTGGGATTCCGAGTTCGTTCCATGGGACATGCAGGAGACGGCAATTTACATATATACGCCTGCCGGGATAATATGGATGAAACCGTTTGGAAAGAAAAACTGGATGAATTTTTTACAAAAATGTACACGCGTGCCGGCGAAATCGGCGGAAAAGTCTCTGGCGAACATGGTATCGGCATCGCCAAACGTCGCTATCAGCAAAAGCTGGAAGGTGAGGATATCATGCGTCTGATGAGCCGGATTAAACTAGCTTTTGATCCGAACGGAATTCTGAATCCGGGAAAGGTGATTTGAATCGATAAAGGTGGGGGGTATGATATAATCTTAGCGTTAACCGGAAAAATACCGATGGCTAACACAAGTTAAGATCAGGAGTGTAAAAGAAATGGAGCAAGATACTTTTGATATTGAGTTAGCAGGGATAAAAAGAACCCTTCGTTTATTTGAAGTGAAACCCGGCTTAAAAATCGCGATTCTGAATACCCTTGGGGATACGGAATTGGTGGAAGCTTGTGCGACCGAAATCGCGAAGCGGCTGGAAAATGTTGATTATGACGTGCTTGTTACCGCGGAATCGAAGAGCATCCCATTCGCACATGCATTATCGGTTCGCACGAAAAAACCTTATGTGGTCTGCCGAAAAAATTACAAATCCTATATGGGACGGGCGCTTGAATCCACTTCAAACTCCATTACAACCCAACTGGAACAACATTTGATTCTGGATGAAAAAGATATTCCTTTGGTAAAGGGGAAGAAAATTGTTATTGTGGATGACGTTATCAGCACCGGATCAACGATGCATGCCATTCAGACACTGATGGAAATGGCCGGAAGCGATCCGAATTACACATATGCTGCGATTTGCACCGAAGGGAATGAACACGATTGGGAAAATATTATCTCCCTAGGGCACCTTCCTCTGTTTGAAAGTTAATCGTAACGGAAATATTTCCTGATTGGTTCGATCTGTTTTCGAAGATGATTCCCGAACAAAAAGTAGGAAATTAATATATAAGAGAGTTATTCATAGCGGGGCGTCAATCGACGCCCCGGCTTTTTTTGACGCAGCAGATTCGTTTAATCTCGTTTATCACTCAGAATGATTATCGGTTTGCCGCTTGAATCCAAAATATCGGGAAAAACGACCGCTTTTCCCTCGAACCAACCTTCTTCCGTGAAACTGCCGACGACGAAGCAATCCGTTCGATGAGGAACCGCTTCGGGAGGCTGCCGCAGGGGTAAAATCACATCCCGATTTTTTTCATTCAGAAGGACAAAGCTCAACCGATTAAAATCACGAATTTCATTAACCACCCACGGGTTGGCACTGGTTAATCCGTCTCCGGCTTTAAACCAACGAGGATAAATCGTCCGACCGTTAATCACATCCCAATCTTGTTGACTCACCTCGGTAGAAAGATCTGCGTAAACGCCTCCGTAGTGCTCACCGATTTGTCGAATGAGCGCCTGATTCTCCGCGGTGGAATTGAGTTTAAGCTGATCCGGAATGATTCCGCTAAACGGCGGCGCCCATCCGAGGAGAATGAACAGGATCAATAAGACATTCCATAAAAGCTTTTTCCGATGCAAGATTCCCGTTGCGTTTCTCGCTTCGGTCGGTTCGGAAACGGCAATCTCTATGAATCTCGATCGGAACCAAAAGACAAACTCGAATACTCCGCAACAGAAATAAAAATAAATCATCCAATCAGCCGGTAATATAAACCGCCAGCCGGAATAACGCCCCACTGCAGCCGTCAACATATATAGAGGACAAAGAATCAAAGGAAGCAGACCGGCAATGCCGTGACGTTTCCAAAGAGATGCAATTCCACTCGCAATCAAAAATGCACAGACGGCAAATAGAACGGGCGATCCTCCTTTAAGTCTCCCCGGAACATCCTGATAGGTCGAATCGGTGATATTCAAAACGGTGAACCCCGTCGGAATTCCTACCGGCAACACCAGCCAACTGTCAACCAAATCTTTCACAAAATGATTCAGTGTATATTGAACAATTTTCCCCGGATGATCGATCAGAAAGCCGATCATTTCCTGCTTCATACGTTCGGCAAATGCCGCTTCACTTTCGCCGGACATTGAGGTCGGTTGCCAATTCGGATCACAGGATAATCGTCTAGCCAGCTCATAATTATGGATTCCCATATCTTCCAAAGCTACACTTCCAGTTAAAGAGACGCTGCGAATCAAGGCAGGAGCCAAAACGATCAGAATCGAAGATGTAAACAGCACGAAATTCCGAAACCGCTGCTTTCCCGTATCCTTTCGATGAAAAACCAATATTACCCAGATAACCGGTATCGTAATTAAAATTTGGGAGCGAATTAACCCGCTTAATCCCAGTAAAATTCCCGAAAGTAACAGTCGTTTTTTCGAATCGGGTTTTTGCAGCCAACAAATGAAAGCGAACAGAAATATTAAGAGTGACAGCATCATCGGCAAATCAGATAGGAACATTTTCGAATCCGACACACCGAAATGCGGAGCCAAATATAACGTGTTAAATTCTCTGAAAATCGCAATTCCGGCCGTCATTAAGCCGGCTGCATGAGAATGCAATCGACTGCCGATCAGAAACAGCATCGCCGGAATCAAAGCCAAAGTAATTGTCAAAAGATTGATCGCCGCTAAAATATTATTTCCGCTGAGTCGCTGCAGAACCGCCAGTCCGAATACAAAAAGTTGGCGGGAAACATTCTGATCCTTTAATCCGAAACCCGCCAAAATACTTTCCGACCAAAGTCCGAAATATGCCGCATCCGAAGCGGGATAGGGAAGATAATTGGGTGGTGTAATTTCCATAAAATAGCTGCTTTTAAGCACTTCTTCCGTCGGCACAGAAGTCCATATTATGGCTGCCAATCCCCAGACAAACAAAAATAATAGCCATGTCGCGGAGGACCTTTTTTTTATCTTTTTTTTCAACGAGAAAACGATTGTACTCAGCAACAATGCACCGAGAAAAGAACCGAAAAGCTGCCACCACTGTACAGACATTCCATTCGGTTGCCAATCAAACGGATCCGGAGTAATGCCCAGACCGGTAAAGCGTATCAGCAGGAAAAGGATAATCTGAAGAATAAAAAATAACAGAAGAGAGGGGAAAAGCGTACGATAAAAGGGATTTTTCTCCTTTATGACATTCCGGTTTTTACCATTCAGAAACAGAAAAGATTGGACGCACACCAATATCCATAAAATTCCGATCGGTTTCAATCTTTCGAGAATCGCATGATAACGAATCGGTTCAATATACGCGAGGTAATATAAGACGACGGCTGTCAGGAAGAAAAAGATCAATGAAAAAGCTGACAAAATCCTTCGAAAAGCGGAATTTCGAATCGCTCTTTCAAAACGTCGATAAAATGATATTTGTCTGTATGCACCATATAAAATAATCAATCCGCCGATAAATAGGATTCCCATCAGCGTTAACATAATCAGCCTTGAAATCGAAAATCCGAGGAAAACCGCATTTTTTTCATCGGCGGCGATGGATACCAGCCGTTTTATGCAAACCGATGATTCCACCATAGTCAGGATACCCCAGATGATTGAATTTTTTCGGATTTGCGCTGCTTTAATTTGTTGATCCATGTTCGATTCCCTTTACGCTGTATCGATAATTTTACCTCGTAGAGTGCTGATGTTATACTTTCAGTATGGCAAAAAAGAAGACAAATACGACGAAAAAAAGCACTTATCGCGGAAATAAAAAGCCCTCCATGCAGGCCAGAAAACGGGCTACTCAAGTAACAAACCAAAAGAAAAAACAAAATCGAAATACACAACCGATTCCTAAAACCCAAATTATTTTCAGCGCCCTGCAGGATATTTTCGGAACTGTTTTATTCCTCGGAAGTACCTTCAGTTTGGGAAGCCTGGCCTTTCAAGATATGAATTCCGCTACAGCTTGGTTAGCCGGAAAAATGCACTTTGTATTTGGACAAACCGCTTTTTTTGTCGGCATTGTCGGAATTATTTTGGGTATTTGGCTGGTAATCCTGCGTAGGTTGAACAAACCGTTTTCTTTTTCCTGGAAGATTTTCACCTTCTGTNNGGGTTTATTTGTTCGTCCTTGTTTCGATTCAACATTTTGCCGTTATGCAAATTCCTTTCACTTCTTCCGATCAAGCGGGGGGTATTTTTGGCGAAAAAGCGGACAACCTGTTGATCGGTGCCTTTGGGAACGGAGGAACATTAATTATTCTGTTCTTTATCGCCACCATTTTTGTGTTGATTGCTTGGCGCGAATTTCTCAAAATTCTTCCCGAATCCGTTGGTCAAAAACTGGATATCACCGAAAAAATGTGGAAAAAAGTTAAAGAGATTTTTATGGTTACTCCCGTTGAAAACAGCCGAGAGAAAATTAAGGAACCCGAGATCCCTGCTCAACAATTGACCGATGAATCAACTTCACAGGAAATCCCTTCTACCGAAAATGAAACCGTGACAATACCTGGGGAACCGGAACATAAAAGGGATTCCGCTAAGAATCACTTTCATCTATCCGATCAAAAAGGCAAATTCTGCGAAAAAGAAAAAACGGAAAATAAAAATCCGGAAATTTCGGAAAAACCGGTTCAGCCGGTGGTCGTTGCCGCTACCCCCGAATCGATGAATAAACCGTTTACTCCACCTTTACTGAAGAAAATCCAAGTAAAAGACCTTCCTTCACATAAGCCGCTAACGGCGGAAAAATGGCGGTTGCCTGCTACGGATGAGATTTTGGATCCGCTTAAATCTCAGCAAAAAATTACTCCCGACGATCCTTATGTACAAAGCCAGGTTCAAAAGATAGAACATGTTTTAGAAATATTCGACGCGCCGGGAAAGGTAGTTGATATCCAATGCGGTCCGACATTTACGCAATTCGGGATTCAGCCCGGTTTTCTGGATCGTCAAGATCGAAAAGTCCGGGTTCGAGTCAAACAAATTGAAGCCCTAAAAAAAGATTTGGAGATGGCGTTGTCCGTTAAACAGCTCTCCATCGACGCTCCGATTCCCGGAAAGACCTATATCGGACTGCAGGTGCAGAACCGGCACCGGTATCCCGTTACCTTACGAGAAGTAATTGAGAGCGACGGATTCAGGAAATATCAAAATGGGCTGGGAATCGCATTAGGGAAAGATATCTATGGAGAGACTTATGCAGCCGATCTGACCAGAATGCCTCATTTGTTGATTGCCGGTGCAACTGGATCCGGTAAATCAGTTTGTCTGAATGCAATTTTAGTCTGCTTATTGATGCATCATTCCCCCGAGAGCTTGAAACTGGTGTTGATCGACCCCAAACGGGTGGAATTAACAGGCTACAACGGTGTCCCGCATCTGATCACGCCGGTTGTGACCGATGTTGAAAAAGTCAGTGAAATTTTACAATGGGTGTTGCGTGAAATGGATAATCGCAACCAACATTTTCTGGAAGCGGGCGTCCGAAATATTCAGGATTTCAATCAAAAGTTTCCCGAGCAAAGAATGCCTTATATTGTCGTGGTAATCGATGAATTGGCGAACCTGATGATGGAAGCCGCTACGGAAATTGAAAGCAGCATTACCCGGCTTGCTCAGACTGCCCGCGCAATGGGAATTCATCTGGTGGTGGCCACTCAAAGACCATCGCGGGATGTAATTACGGGGACCATCAAAGGCAATCTGCCTTCGAGAATCGCATTTGCCGTGGCAACAAACACGGATAGCCTGGTCATTTTGGATCGCGTGGGAGCGGAAGATCTGTTTGGAAAGGGAGATATGTATCTGATGTCCGCTGAAGATCCCAATTTAAAACGCTTGCAATGTGTATATGTTTCTGATGACGAAATCCGACGTTTGGTAGATTATTGGCGTTCGAATCCGAAGATCAGCGAGGACTCTGCCGAAGAAATACAGCCGAAACCTGAATTAACGCCTATAACCCTCCATCAGACTCCGCAGAAATTCGATGGTGTTCTGACACAATTGCCGCTTTTGGATGAAAACGAACCGGCGATGAAAAGGAATGCTGATCCGTTGCTTGACGATGCGATTGCATTGGTGAGAAAGCAGGGTAGAGCCTCTGCCAATATGTTAGTCAGTCGGCTGAGCATCGGTTTCGGAAGGGCAAATAAATTATTGGTACAGATGGAAGAAATGGGCATCATCGGTCCTCCGAATGCAAATCCCTCCATTCCACGTGAAGTTTTAGATTACGGAGAAAACGGAACTCCGTCGAAAGAATAAAATGGCCTATTTTGAAATCGGAATTTTTCAACCGCGGAACGGGGAAAATATCGGCACTTTATGGCGAAGTGCATGGCAACTGGGAGCCGCCGGAATATTTACCATCGGCAGAAAGCAGCGAAAACAAACCAGTGACGTGCTGAATGTCCCGCAAAAAATCCCTTATCGCCATTTCGATTCTTTTGAAGATTTTCTGATTTCACGTCCTGTCGGAGCCCAGTTGATAGGCGTTGAATTCGGCGGAATTCCATTATCAAAATTCAGCCATCCCGCGAAAGCAATTTATCTGCTCGGTTCCGAAACAAACGGATTATCGAAAGAAATCCTTGCTGCCTGTAATACGATTGTCGAAATCGAATCGATAAATTATATGTCCTACAATGTTTCCGTTGCCGGATCGATTGTGATGTATCATCGGTTGATTTCTTCGGACGAATAATCCGATTGATTCTTTGTTTCCGGCATCGTTGTCTTCGGTAAGAACAATAAACCAATACAAAATATCCCAATCAGCATAACCCCGTATTGATAGCGCATATCTTGAGCAATCGTGATAAACAGCATCATACCCGATTGGATTAAAGTGAGTAATCCGATCAAGAGGTATCTGGGCTTCGAAAAACGCAAAGCCAAAATGGTACTGACTAATAACGTCCAGTATGTATAAATTGCGGGACGCCAAAAAATAGCATCCGGAAATGTCGGACCTGCCGTTTTCAGAAAAAAGTTGAAAAGAAGATTGGTTAATTTCGGAAGCTTGGATTCCTGGACTACACCGAATTGATTTGCTTCCACCCATTTTAAAGTCCCGTCCGATTGTCCCATTAAACCGATTCGATATAAATAACATCCGCCGTGCTGGATCTTCCAGATCATATTGCTGGACTGAAATGCATGGCGCAAACTGACTGACGGTGCCTTTTTTGAAAGCGAAAGGAAAATATTCATCACTTCTTTCGGATTTTCTTGCAGAATTTTCTCATTAAATCCGGGAAGAAACCATAGATTATTGATCACACAGGGATCATATTTCCATTGATCCAAAGGGTAAACTTGATTTAGCCAGGTTCGTTCCGATTCGGTAAGGGGTGTTTCAGCCTCAATATGAGCCCTTATATAATGAACCAAAATCGGATTGATTCCGTTATCGTTGCCTTTTGTCACATGGAAAATCGAGTAAACCGGACCGAGAACAAGGCCATAGGCTGCAATAATGACGACCAAGGCTTGAAATAATAAACCGCGGATTTGACGATAAAGCAACAGAAAAATGACTAATGTGGCCACAAGAACCGGAAATCCATTATGACGGAATAAAGAAAGACAAATTCCGGACAATATCAACCAAATCCGATTCGAAGGTTTTTTCAGCCAAACTCCGTCGCTGATTACGATTTGCAATAAGATCAGAAAAACGGCAAGCATACTGATTCCATAAGGCACATCTTTCCAAATCGTAATCGGGAAGAAAAGATTAACCGGCGAAAAAGCCATGATAAAGCTCAAAATCCAAGCTGTTTTTATGGAAATATGTTGGTTCAAAAGGAAACGAATTCCGCCGGCAGTGACCAAACTTAAGGCGAGGATTTGAGCGAAAGCCACAATCGCCGGGGTATTAAAAGCGGTCGTCAGCAACCTGATGAGAAGCGTATAGATAGCGGGATTCCGATTATCAAGCGGCACTTTAGCAACAGCCTGTCCCCATTGAACGATCGAATCCGGAGTTAAAATCCCAGGCCAAAAAGTTAACAGGCAAATTGTCCACACAAAAATCATCGGTAAAGCAAATACCCACCAAGCCGGAATTCTCTCCGCTTTGGCGAATTTCTTTTGCAACTTTACCGGAACAGTTAAAGTCATAAATAACAGAAAGAGGAAAGAAATACCAATCCAATATGCCAAGATAATAATGGCGCGATTGATCCAAGAAAACGGGAAATCCTGAGTGAATAGAATTTCTCCCGCTTGTTCCGCATAGAGATCGATCCGTTGGCTTTTCCCGGCCCAATCGATCCGAACGATTCCGCAATCAGGCCCGCTGGCAAACAAAAGCTGAATCCGATGAAAAACTTTTCCGTTCCAATATAGCGATCCCTCTTCTTCTGTTACCACGGTTTTGTTTTGAACCGACCAATTTCCCGCCTGTTCAAAAGCGTTTATATTATCCGTAATCCCGGTGTCAAAGAACAAAATTTCGACTTTCTTTCCGCTTGAAAGCGGATTTTTTT
>DCTP01000019.1 GCA_002329625.1 Leptolinea sp. UBA1437 | reverse complement strand
CAACTGGATGATCCGGAGCGTTGGCAGGATCCGCATTACCTGGAAATCTTAGAAATGCTAACGCTTGCCTGGGCGGAAGGTCGAAAAGTCCATCTCTGGCATCGTAGTTCAGACGGACACAAGATCAATGAATATGATTTTTCCCCATATTTTNNTTTATTGAGGCGAACGCTATCGGCCAATCGACCTATGCCATCGGTTTTGCCGAACCCCCGAAAGCACTTCGGACATTCAAAATAGAACGTTTGGAACGGGTCGAGATATTAACGGAATCGTATCAAATTCCATCAGATTTTGATCCGGCTGAGTTACTAAGCAATGCGTGGGGAATATGGTACACCGATACAAAGCCTATTGAAGTCGTTTTAAGATTCGCTCCGCACGTTGTTCAACGTGTCAAGGAAACCCGTTGGCATAAAACCGAACGAACCGAAATGCAGGAAGATGGCAGCCTGCTTTGGCGGTCTCAAGTAGCGGAACCGTTGGAAATGATGCCTTGGATTCGCGGTTGGGGTGCAGATGTCGAGGTTTTGGAGCCCCAGAACCTGAGAAAAGCGATCGAAAAAGAAGTACACGGATTAATGGACGTATACAATATTCGGGGAGCTGAGGAATGAATGAAATTTCAGTAAAATTATGGGCGAAAACCGACGCGACATCGAAACAATGGCATCCTTTATTATTTCATATGTTGGACGCATCTCAAGTGGCGCTTGTTTTATGGGATAAATTTTTTTCCCCAGCTTTGCAAAACCGTTTTACCGGTTGGCTCGGGAATAATCCGGAAGAAATTTCGAGGACTTTATCTTTTTGGGTCGCATTACATGATATCGGCAAAGCATCTCCAGCTTTCCAAAGTAAAAATATCGAGTTACAAACGGGTCTGATTGATCTGGGGTTAAATTTCCCGAAACTTTGTTTTCCGCAACACCATGGGCTGGTTACATACTGGGCATTGGAAAGTTTATTACCCGCTTCCGGAATGACAAAAAAAGATTCAAAAGCAATCGCAAGAGCTCTTGCCGGCCATCATGGTGCCTGGCCGACGCCTCTTCAGACAATCGATGAAAGTAAAAACGAAAATCTGGGGGGAGATTATTTCCAGACTTGGGAAGCAGCCCGAAAGGATTTATATGATTTACTGTATTTTCTATTAAATCCGCTCAAAACCGTTAGTCTTCCGGAAGATACTGAACAACGAAATGCCTTTTTAACGCTTTTTTCCGGTTTTGTCTCGACCGCCGATTGGATTGCTTCCATGGAAAACATGTTTCCTTATGCTGATTATCGAATTCCGGTTTCCGAATACCGGCTGCAATCCTTTTCAGAGGCGGAGCAAACAGTTCATCAACTGGGCTTCGATGGTTGGAAAGCCGACGGATCATCTTTGGATTTTCAAAATACTTTCTCTTTCCCGCCGAACAAACTCCAAGAAAAAGTTTTGCAGACAACCTCTCTGAGCGATTTACCGGCAATGCTGATCGTTGAAGCACCTACCGGCTGCGGGAAAACAGAAATGGCTTTCAGTGTTGCGGATGCCTGGGTGCAATATGCTCATGGCAGCGGAATCTACATTGCAATGCCCACTATGGCCACCAGTAATTCCATGTTCGATCGAACGAAAAACGATTACCTTCTAAAACGTTATCCGAATGATCGGATTAATCTTCATTTGGTTCACGGCGCTGCTTTGCTTCAGGACAATTTTCAAAATATGATCATGCGGTCTGTCGGAGAAAACAGTGAGTCGGCTTTAGCCGCAATGAGCTGGTTTTTACCCCATAAGCGAACATTATTGGCTTCTTTTGCCGTCGGAACAGTGGATCAAGTTTTTTTGAGTGTTTTGAATACCCGTCATTTTTTTGTAAGATTGTTCGGGTTAGGGGGAAAAGTTCTCATCTTCGATGAGGTTCACGCATATGATTTATATATGCAAGAACTTTTCTGCCGTTTGTTGGAATGGTTGAGAGCAGCCGGTGTTTCGGTAATTATCTTGTCCGCAACTTTGCCGTCACAAACCCGAAAAGAATTAATAAAAGCATATTCCGGAAATAGTTGCTCTGAAACAAATTCGGATTATCCGGGATTCACATTGGTCGATCCCCAAGGTTCACGTTCTTTTCCGCTTCCACCGGATCGATCCAGAAATGTTCTCATTCATTGGATTAATCCGGAAACCGATTCCATAATTTCTGTCTTGAAAGATCAACTTTCTGATGGCGGTTGTGCCGTCGTAATCTGTAATACAATCGGCAGAGCTCAGGAAATCTATGAAGCCATACGGAACGCCGGAGTTTGCCCGGCGGAATTTTGCTGGCTTTTCCATGCCCGTTTCACATTTGAATCTCGGGAAGCTCTTGAAAATAAAGTTGTAAACAGTTTCGGAAAAAAACCCGATCCCGGGCGACCTCAACAGGCAGTTTTGGTCGCAACCCAAGTCGTGGAACAATCCCTTGATCTTGATTTTGATGTGATGATCTCCGAATTGGCTCCGATCGACTTACTTATTCAGCGGATCGGTCGACTTCAACGTCATGAATTTCGTAAACGCCCTGCCAAGTTGCACTTTCCGCAACTGTTTCTTTGCGAGCCGGAAAATACAAATACTGGTAAACCGGATTTCGGTCGATACCGGTACATTTACGAGCCATATATTTTGTTGCGTACAATGGCATCTTTGAATGAAAAGGCTTCTGTTTCCTTGCCATCTGAGACACGTNNAATCGGTATATAGTGAAACAAATATACCCGCTATGAGACTATTTGCAGAGGATATGATAAATAGTTACCGTTGTGATATGCTTAAAAATTACGGAATCGCCCAAATAGAGGCGAAGAACCGTTTAATTTTGCCTCCGAGAGATGANNGACAATTTGGATGAAGAAGACCCCGCGGTCCATCAATCGATGAAGGCTCTTACCCGTCTGGGTGATCAAAGTGTTCATTTGATTTGCTTGCATCGCTTACCGAATGGTGAATTAAATACCCATCCGGATGGCAGCGGTGTCAAGATCCGAATAGATCAAGTTCCA
>DCTP01000042.1 GCA_002329625.1 Leptolinea sp. UBA1437 | reverse complement strand
CATTTTCTTTTCCTCCTCTTTCTTATACGAATTTTACAAAAACCTGTCAAAAATTATAATCCGACTTTTCAGCCGCCCAAATAAATCATATGGCTTGCCTCGGAATAATTAGGACCGGTAAACCGTCTTTCCTCCCATGATGGTCCGCACGGGACGGACATTCTTAATTTCGTCAACCGGGATTTCAAAAATATCCTTATCAAGGATCACCATATCCGCCAAATAACCGGCTCGGATCCGTCCTTTACGATCCTCAGCAAATTCACAGTAGGCGCTGCCTATGGTGTAAGCATCGACAGCCGTATAGACATCCACACATTCTTGCGGATAAAATCCTTCCGGAGGTTGCCCATCCAGCCCTTTACGAGTTACGGCACAATAGATATTTTCAAACGGATTACAATCTTCTACCGGCGAATCCGTTCCATAGGAGATTTTCCCTTCCAAATCGTGCAGTGTCCGAAATGCATAGGAAGTCGAAGCCAGTTCCTTCCCGACACGCGCTTCACAGATTTGATGATCATAATTCAGGAAAATCGGCTGATATTGAACCAAGATCCCCATCCGCGCGATGCGTTTCAAATCTTCAAGTGTGGTCAATTGGCAATGAATCAGGCTGTTCCGGTATTTGTTTTCACCATCGATCAGAACTTTTTCGTAACTGTCGAGCGTATCACCGACTGCACGATCACCGATGACGTGCGTAACCACCTGTACTCCGTGCTTTGCGGCAATTTCGCAATATCGATCCATTGTTGCCGCATCCGTCGTCTCAACACCCCTGTTATCGGGATTTCCCGGGTCATCCAAATAAGGATGCCGTACCATCGCGGTGCGGGCACCTAAACTGCCGTCCTTGAACAGCTTCAACGGTCCGATGGCAAAATAATCATCGCTGAGATCGGAAGCATGAGAATACAGCCCGTTTTCAAAACTTTCCGCGAAAGATTCCGGCGATTGAAAACATGCCTGCAAACGATAACGAAGCGGAGCAACCCCCTCTTCATACAGACTGTGAATCATTCGGATAAAACCGTTATGGTCTTTAATATAATAACTGAGATCATTCGATTGGACACTGGTAATTCCGCGGGAAACGGCATATTCCATTGCCTTCAGCAACAACATCCTTTTCTCTTCAAGAGTCGATTCCTGAATTAAACCCAGAGGATAGCGGCAAGCATCTTCCGTAAAAACGCCGTTAGGAGTTCCGTCTTCTTCAACATGAAACACACCTCCTTTATATTGCGGAGATCCGGCTTTCAAACCCAACATTTCGATTGCTTTGGTATTTGTAACTAAAATATGCCCGCATACCCGTTCCAATACCACCGGTATTTCGGTGGAAATTTGATCCAGGTCGTGGCGATTGGGGATTCTCTTCTCATCGACGAAATAATCCTGATTCCACGCTCGTCCGTATAGCCCTTTCTTCAAGGCTTCCGGATGTTGAGCCAGATAGGCTTTGGAAACGGTGATTAATTCCGCGACCGATTTGCAGTTCTCCAAGGATAATTGCTCCAACGCTTCTCCAATCATCATCAGATGCATATGAGAATCGTTCAGCCCCGGAATGACCGTCCGACCTTCGCAATCAATTTTTTCCGTAAGATCCGGCGAAGCTAAAATTTCGGCTGTCGTTCCGACTTTCAAAACAGTATCCCCTTCAATTAACACCGCTTCGGCGAATTTCCCTCGGTCTAAATAGATTTTTCCGTTATAAATTGCGGTTCGCATTTTCCCTCCTTTTAACCCTTTAGTTCTCTCTAACAGCCGCGGCAGCTTCTTTTTTTCGATATCGATCAAAAAAGAAGTATACGACCGTACCGATTACCGGAATGACCATCCCCGTAATCGCACTTACCGGATCTTCGATAAAGGTATTGATTACCAAACCGAGGAATATCAATGCCGTCAGGATTACCGTAAACGGATAGCCCCAGATTTTAAAAGGACGGGGTATTTCCGGATATTTTTTCCGCAACCGAATAACAGCCAGTACCGTCAGCATATTATAGAGAACGCTGGTGAATATCACCAAGCTGGTCAGCTGATCCAAATTCCTTGCCAAAACCAAAACCACCGAAATAATGCATTGAACAATCAACCCCGTCGCCGGAACCTTATATTTCGGATGAAGTTCGGCAAAAGCATGGAAAAAGTGTCCTTCCTCCGCCATCGCATAATAAGTTCGGGGAAAAGCCAAAATACAGCCGTTCAGCGATCCGAACATGGACAAAACCATTGCGACGGTCACCACCACCGCTCCGGCGTTTCCCAGCGTTGCTTTAGCCGCTTCGGTACCGAGATAATAATTCCCCGATTCGATAAAAGCCTTGATCTGATCAAACGGCAACACCCGATAGATTCCGTAATTAAATAAGGTATATAAAATCGTAATTCCGCCGATTGCAATGATTAAAGCCAGAGGCAAATTCCGGCGTGGGTTCTTTACTTCTTCCGTGACATTGTTGAGATTTGTCCAACCTTCATAAGCCCACAGCGTCGCAATCACGGCAAATGCAACCATACTGACAAGCTTACCGAAACCGACCGGTCCCGTTTCAGGAACCATGCTTAAATTGGGAGAAACTTTTCCTAAAAATAATGAGGCAAAGAGAATTATGCCGATCGGAATTAGTTTTGCGATCATGGAAGCGCTCTGCAATCGGCTTCCCGGTCGAATTCCGAAATAATTAAAAACGGTTAATCCGACGACCAGAAGAATCGCGATAATCTTAATGCCTAAATCACTGATCGGTACAAAAGTTCGCATGGCGGTGGGTAACGCAATGGCAATCGCCGCAATCGAGCCCGGACTTCCAATCAGTAAACCACTGAAGGCGTTCAAAAAACCGATAAGGGGATGAAATGCCTCATTTAGATAGACAGTCATACCGCCCGCACGGGGAATCGAAGCGCCTAGTTCGGCAAAACACAATCCCCCCAATAAAGAGATCAATCCTCCCAATACCCATGCCAGCAGTGAGAGTCCTTGACTCATCCCGGTCCGCATTAAAACATAAGAACCGAGGTAAAAAATACCGGAACCAATCATGATTCCGCCGATAATGCTGACACCGCCAAATACACCAATTTCTCGTCGAAATTCGGTCTTTTCAGATGTCAATGCTTCCAGCCTTTGTTTCTCGTCCATCAGTATCCTCCGGAAATAAAATAACGGCTGAAGCGCTTAGCACCGGCCGTTATTTAAAATCCTATAAAAGGCTTAAACATTGACACATGATAGCGCTCCACCAAAAAGTGACAGTCATAAGGATATTTTCCTTATGCCCAATGAAAGAGCCCTCAACCGTTTCTTTCATTTCGGCGAAATTTCCTTTCGCAGTTCCTTCATAATCGGTTGAGCGATTCCGGAACGGCTACTGATAAATCCCGCGCCTCTATCAATCTTATCGGTCAGATAAGATTAGGTTTATTTATATTCGAAAGTAATTTTCTGTCAACCGAAAATA
The DNA here is from genome assembly GCA_002329625.1 of Leptolinea sp. UBA1437. Lineage (GTDB taxonomy): Bacteria > Chloroflexota > Anaerolineae > Anaerolineales > Anaerolineaceae > Flexilinea. The sequence continues at coordinate 464 of DCTP01000042.1, read as the reverse complement.
CCGCAAGATATGACAACAATGGTTATCGAATTAAAACAAAAAGAATCATGTTGGCGATAACCTACTCTCCCAGGAGGTCGCCCTCCAAGTACCATCGGCGTTGACGCGCTTGACTTCCGGGTTCGAGATGTTTCCGGGTATACCCACGTCCCTTTCGTCACCAACATGACTCTTCTTTCCGTCTACAGTATGTCTACCGTCAGGTAGGAAAACCTACCTGTTCCTTACATCACGTCCTAAGCCTTCGATCATTAGTACCGGTTAGCTCAATACATCACTGTACTTTCACTCCCAGCCTATCTAGCACGTCGTCTCCGTGCGATCTTATTCATTTCTGATTAGAGAATTTATCTCGAAGCAAGTTTCCCACTTAGATGCTTTCAGCGGTTATCTCTGCCAAACGTGGCTACTCAGCTGTGCAATCGACATTACAACTGACCCACCAGAGGTTTGTCCACCCCGGT
>DCTP01000135.1 GCA_002329625.1 Leptolinea sp. UBA1437 | reverse complement strand
AGATGATCGATTTTAATAAAGCGTGATTTTTGTATTTGCTAATCACGGGATGTCGAGGACGCCATCCCCTACAAATCTCGGCGTGCTTCGCAAGGACGCCATCCCCTACAAATCTCGGCGTGTTTTGCAAGGACGCCGTCCCCTACAGATATTCGGTTTTAATACCATTCAGAGGACGGCGTGACGTTTAATCGCCTTCAAAATATCAGGAATGGCGCTTCAGGAATTCCATAAAAGGATTAGCCACCGCATCAATCTGCTGAAGCTCTTCTGTGGTGAATGAAAGATTCTCCATCACCTGCAGATTCTCCGCAATCTGCTCCACATTACTGGCACCAAACAGCGCACTCGTTACCCGATTATCCTTCAAGACCCATGCCAATGCCATCTGTGAAAGCGTCTGCCCTCTCTCAATAGCGATGCTGTTCAATTGACGAATATAACCGATACTCTCATCCGTAATTAAATCTTTTTTCAGATGCCGATCCAATGAGGCGCGTGATCCTTCTGGAATGCCGTTTAAATATCTGGAACTCAACAAACCGTGCTGTAGCGGCGCAAAAACAATTGTCCCCATCCCGTATTCGGCGGTTATATCAAACAGATGATCCGTTTCTGTCCAGCGATTCAAGATCGAATAAGAAGGCTGGTGAATCAGACATGGTGTCCCCAATTCTCTCAGGATTTCCGCGGCTTTTTTTGTCAGATCCGCGGGATAATTGGAAATTCCGACATAAAGAGCTTTTCCCTGACGTACCAGAAAATCCAATGCTCCCATTGTCTCTTCCAACGGCGTTTCGGGATCGGGACGGTGATGATAAAACACATCCACATAATCCAGCCCCATCCTTTTAAGACTTTGGTTCAGGCTGGCAACCAGATACTTTTTTGACCCATAATCTCCGTAAGGTCCAGGCCACATATCATAGCCGGCTTTGGTCGAAATAAATAATTCATCCCGATAAGGTTTCAGATCCTGTTCGTAGATTTGCCCGAATACTCTTTCGGCGGCGCCGTAAGGCGGTCCGTAATTGTTCGCAATATCAAAATGGGTAATTCCATGATCAAAAGCATAACGGATCATAGCCCGATCGATCTCAAAACTTTTATACCCGTCAAAATTATGCCAAAGTCCCAACGTCAAAATAGGCAGTTGAACACCGCTTTTTCCGCAGCGTCGATAAATCATATTGTCATAGCGAGCGGGATCCGCGGCATAAACATTTGTCAAACTTGGATGATGTGCATCAATCATTTTGTTTCCTCTCCTGTTCGTTCAAAAACACCCCAGGCATCATTCATGCCTTCGTTGATTGTTTCTCGATAACGATAATGATCGCAAAGAAATTGATAGGTCGATCGCTGATAATCCGCCAAATCAAAATCTTCACAGAATCCGTTTGAATTATAAGGGACTTGTGCCAAAAAACGGTCATTCATATAAATGATAAATTTAGGCGGACTTTTTTTCAGATCAGCCAAGAATATTCCCCATTGTTCCTCTTGCATATAACCGGGGAACAGATAAAGCGGCCGAACATTGAAAAAGCGGGACGGAGAGGATCGTTCACTCATCACATAAGGCGCCAACACCCCTCCCCAAAGCTGAACAAGGTCTCCGTCATCTGTATTGCTATTCAGAAAATTAACGGTTTTGGTTGCAGCGGAAGGCATCCGGGGTTCATAGTTTCGCCGATAGACATTCGCCATCGGAACGGAGCCGATCCAGAAGACAGCTAATACCAACAATGATGCCGCAACGGGTTTCATACGGACGGAGAGTTGGCGCATCATCGAATCTCCCAACCAAGCCGCCAGAATACAAGCCGACGGCATACAGAGAATAAAGTAATGTTGATAATTCATCCCGGACAACCCTGCCAATACAAGCTCGATCGGCAAAGCGATCAAGGCGAACAATAACAATCGGTTCTGATCAAACAGTTTTTGTCGATCGTTCCGGTTGCATTGGCGGAAACTGCGAATCCGATCAAACAACGCCGCAGGCCATGACAAAAAAGCCAATAATAAAAACACCGATAACGAAGGTAAAAATGTCAGCGTCGTCAGCCCTGTTGCCCATCGACTCTCCCCGCTTTTTTGAGCATAGACAAAATTATAAACAAACGCCACATCCCAATATTCTCGTAAAATTCCTTTTACGGCAAAATAAACGATCCAAATTCCGTTCACCGCCAGAAATCCGATCAGAAATCGGACCCACTTATAAATCACATGGTTGACGGAGGTAGATTTTTGATCATGATCCAAATAAAGCTGAAGAATATCAAGTAAGAATAATGCCGCCCACAATCCGACCGTATTTTGTTTGCAGGTAAATGCAAGCCCGCAAAGGACGCCCGAGAGAAATCCCTGCCAGCCCAATCGATTCCGAAATCGATCCGAAAAAGCCAAGCCGAATGCAGCCAATTGAAAGAACAACGAAAATTCTTCGGTATAGTTACCGAAATCAAATAAACGTGCTTGATGCAAAATTCCCAACATGGTTACTGAAAGGGCAATCCATTCGGAAAAATATTTTTTTAAGACCCGGAAAAATAGGATCGATCCCAGCAATAAAACGATCACTTCCAGCAGCCAAATCCCGATCAGGTGCCCATTTGCCAACCATAATCCGAAGGCATCAATATAAAAAATCAGCGGCGGTTTATGATCCCACCCATCCACATAAGGTAATTTTCCTCTCAGAATCTGCTGTCCGATATAACTGAAAATCGAGGAATCAAAGGAAGGATAATAATTCGCTCGAATCGGAATAAATGCCGACATCAACGTCAGGCAAGCCAAGAAAATTAAAACAACTTGCCAAACGATTCTTCCACCCCAAAATAACTGTTTGAAAGCCCGTGAGACGGAACCGTTTTCCTTAGAGTAATAATAAACAATGCCGATAAAAGTTTGTAATGACAAAATCGCCGTCAGGAGAATAAAAGGCAACGCCTGCTTCAGGTAAGCGACCGTAAAATCAAGCGCTGGATTATCAAAATAAAATCGGGTTGTAAACGCGATAAAGAGACAAGCCGCAGAAAGAAAAAAGCAAGCTGTGCCGATTTTCTCCGATCGCTGCAAGATTTTTAATCTGAAAAGCCAACCCGATAAAACAACAACAACGATCAGCACAATCAGAATCATGAAGATCAACCGCAGTCGTGAAATCCCACCCGATTCGGCGGGTTTCCAAAGAAGTAAACCCGCAAAAAGAGATTCAAGAATCGATAGAACGGGATAGAGCAATGCCATAATCTTGTTTCAATCAGCGGGAGGCAACGGATCGAAGTGATAGATTGGCTCCGAATGGCGGCGCGCATTTTCCGCAACGGCGGCAAAATATTCGGCTGTCCGAATTCCCGCGGTTCCGTCCGTAAAAGTACATTCATCCGAAACAAACTGTTTTCGCTCCGCAGAATCGGCTTCCGGATGAGCCAAATAAAAGTTCAGAGCTTCTGTGAGTTGTTCTTCGTTGTAGACGACTTTTCCCGCTTTTGCGGCACGAAATCGCTCATGGGTCGGCCATTCTCCGATTTCCATTAAGGATAAACTGAACTTTCCCGGCTTTTTCCACCCCCCCGGTGCGTCGATACACACACTGATAATCGGCCGATCATGAATAGCGGTCTCAACTACCATCGTCGAATAGACGGTGCAAAATACATCCGACCAAGCCATCATCGAATCTTTTTCAGGCATATCCTCGCCGGAATAGAAACCGAGATCTCCGCCCAACGCAACCGGTTCAACCAAATGAATATACGGTTTATCTTTGATCAGACGACGAATTCGTTCGGCTTCTTCTTCAAACAGTGAACCCGGAATAAAATGGTTGGGATGCAGACGAATTAATAATTGAGCGGGATAAGATAGTTTCCCCTGAGAAATGATATTCACCAACGCTTCAATATCCTGATAATTCGGCGAAAAAGTCACAAAGCTGCAGGCAAACGAAATCAGTTTGCGATCCGGATCTAGGTTGTGATATTTGAAATATGTTTCACGGCTGAGCCGCCATATTTTGCGAAAATATCCGTCGTAAGTGGGAATTCCACCGACATGGACTCGTTCCGGCAGCCAATCGGCTCCAAGTGTCAATTCTTGTTTTTGAATTTCCGACCAACAACTTACCCATTGCACGGGTGCCCCCGGCAATCGATAACTGCTAGGATTATCCCAACCGATCACAGCGAAAGCTGTTTCGATTCCGCGCGCCGCCGCCTCCCGTAAAAGATAACGATCCGACCGCCAACCTGCCGTACTCGCTATAACCAGATTCGGTTGATATCGGTCAAATAAGTCTCCGTAAAGATTGGTGGTATAGCGATTCTGTTTTCTCACCAATCTCTTTCGCGCATCCGCCGATTTCCGTAATTTACGGATATAGGTTTTAATAAACGGCATCAGCAATTTTCCTCTTCGGGATGTCTCGAATGCCATCTGGCGTAAATGGCTGTCAATCGCGTTGGTATTGACTTGATCGGAACCTCCCATCCATCTTTAAAAATGAATCCAGTATTGTTGATTATGATCAACCGTTTCAAAATAAATCTTCGCATCTTTGAGTCGCAATCCTTCGAAGAACAGGTTGGAAAATTGGAATCTCTCCCTCATTTTTTCCGTCACGCCGTCATCCGTTAGGATAACAACCCGAAAGCCTTTCTCCAATAACGTTTTGACGACATCCGTTTGAAGAAAATAAACGATCGCCAGCCCATGATCGGCACTGATCATGATCGTTTTTGTCTGATTCGTTTGATCCATTATCTTTCCTTTTGCCCGCATTCGGTCGCCTATCGTCTTGAGAAACAGGTATTCCCCTTAAAACTTCCCATGGCAATCTTATTTTTGTCTGTCATCATAGTACCAGCGGAAAATTTGATTATAGAATCCCAACAGAGTTTTTTTAACCGGAGGCATATCCAACAGGCGATTCCGTCCGGCTGCTTTCTTTGATTGGGCCTTTTCTTTAGCCGCATCTGCCAAAGTATTACTCATATTCATCACATACGGCTGAACAGGCATCAAACGCAATAGCCCTTTCTCATTCATTCTTAAATCCAACTCTTTAACCTGTCCCATCGGACGATCCATTTGAAACGGCAAAAACTCAGATAACACCTTTTTATATGCGGTGAACTGCCAATGCGAGGCACCGGCGATTGCTTGGACACCGTGATAGGTCAGCAAATGATCGCAAGTGGCTTCATAATGTGAACGAATTTCCTCTTCGGTTTGCCCCAAACTTAGATCGAATTCGCGGAACACTTCAAAAGGGACGAATTGTCCGGATTCCAATTTTACATCTTCCGTCTTTTCAGCCCAATCCAATGTTGCGGTATAGAATTGAGGGTTTGTACGAAAAGGACGGGCTGTCACCATTCCGACATTCGGATAGGTTTCAAGGATTTCAATCGATTTGGAAAGCCATCCGGGTGAAAAAAGACAATCATTATCGGCGTAGGCGATAATCTCTCCCGGAGCTCCGTTTAAGATAATATTCCAAGCCCCCCCTTTCCCGAGATTTTTTTCGGATAAGAAAAGGTACCGGATTCTTCCCTGATCCAATTCATTCCGCAAAAAATCTTTTACTTCGGGGCAGCTGCCATTGTCAAAAACCATCAAATCATATTCGATGTCTGCGGTACTTTCAGCAATGCTGTCAAGACAGGCATGCAAGACTTGGGGTAATTCGGCATAATAGCCGCTGATAAACGGAATGTAATTCAAAATCGCGACCGTCACCCGAGCCGGTTTCGCGACATTGTTAACAAATTTTGCCGGATTTTGACCGATCCGCATAATTTTCCTTTTTATTTCCCGTTCTCGTGAAAGCCCGATCAGGGCACTTCACGAAAAATTATAAATTCGAAAAAAATCTCAATCTTTCTTTTTTCTCGAGCGAAATTCACGATAGGCTTTTTCCGGATGAAACACGGCAAAACCGATCTCGCCCAATACTCTTGATTTCAATTTTATCAGCGGGAATATTTCCATTTCCCTTAGGATCTTTTTCTTTGTTCGGGGAGGACGTACCAAATTTCCATTCGCCTCCAATTGCCAATCACAATCCAAAAGCGTAAAAATCGTGCGCTTCCCACCGGCTAATTCCACATTATGTTTCGATTCCGGCAACCGATAATGGGATTGACCGTTAGGCAAATGGGCGTAATCATGATCCTGATGAATGATATCGATCGCTTTTGTACAGTCGATCAGCTTCCAGCCTTGTTTCCGTGCTTCATAAAACATCCAATTATCCCAACCGGAACGTCCGATCGCAAAATCCGGGATTTTTTCGAAACAAGTACGCGGGAAAATGAAATAATCACTGCCTCCGGCCGGGTGCCTGCGTCCGCGATCTGCCAGTTCTTTCCGAAGCTTTCCTTGCCAATCGTTTGAAAAATCAATTTTTCGAGGTAAATCCAAATCCCAACGCTGCCCAACTAAAAGAAATTTCTTTTCCTTTTCCATCATTCGTCGAGCTTGTTCGAGAAAATCCGGGAAAAGAATAATATCTGCATTCACATATGCCAATAGTGGAGAATCTGAAGTGTCTTTAGCAAGTGCGAAAATATCGCTCAGAAGTGGTGTACCGGATTCGTTTCGTTTTACTTCAGCAATATACCGCACTCCCAGCTGCTCAGCCGCTTCCTGAACACCGATATCTTCGCCGATCAAAACAATGTCTACATCCTCTCCCAATTGTTTCCACGATTGAATGGCATTCCTTTGAATCGTTGCGATATGCTGGCGATTAAATGGTTTGGGAGAGATAAAAATCGTCATGGTCGTCATAATGTTTTTTTATCCCTGAGGATTCGCTCGTCGATTGCATCCACTTGTTTGGCGTGGGTTGTCTCGTTTATCTGTTCCAATTCGGGGAATCGCTCAACCAGTTTAAGCACTTCCGTCCAGGATGCATGCAACGGATCGGGTAACCGCCGAAAAATTTCCTGTAATAATTCGAAATCATCTGGCGTATCAGCAGTCCATCGATGCATTCCGCAATCCGGGTCATGATCCAGAATCGCCACCTTAAAACGACCTTCGGGGGTATAAAACCAAGGCATGACATGTTCGCGCTCAAAAGGTTTATCCGCTTCTTTCCACGCTCTCTCCAATAAAGGAAACGAAACCACTTCGACATCCAATCCAATCGGAAAGGTTCGATGCCAAGGAGGGGGTAATCGATTCGCCGCAAAATCCGCTCCGGTCGTTTCATATAATGAGACGACATCATCAATTACATTCGGATCGATCAAAGGACAATCCGCGGTCACCCGCACGATACGATCCGTCTCTCTCCAAAGAGCGGTTTGATAATAGCGATCGAGAACATCATAAGTCGATCCTCGATAACAGGGTACCGAGTTGATTTCACACCAGTCGGCGACGGCAACATCGGAAGGATCGGTCGTTGTGGCGACTACCGTTTCGTCAATTTTTTTTGCCTGTTCTCCGCGCCTGATAACCCATTCCAGCATCGGCTTACCGGATAAATTTTTCATCACTTTCCCGGGTAAACGGCTGGATCCCATTCGGGCTTGAATGATGAGTGTCGTCTTCATTTGTTATTTCGAATCGTATCGGCTGTTACAGACCGTAACGGCATTCCGATAAGCTTCCGTCAGTCGATATTTATTCTTCTCCCAATCCGCTTTTTCTTCGATCAGTCTTCGTGCGGGAGCGATAATATTTTGCATTTCCCCACGATTTTGATAGCAGAAAAGAATTTTATCAGCCATTTGGGCAGAATCGCCTGTTTTAAACAAAAAACCTGTCCTTCCATCCTCCACCCATTCCAAATTTCCCGGAATATCCGAAACCAGAACGGGAATTTCACATGCCATCGCTTCTAATAGGGATACGGAAGATCCGTCGGTGATCGATGCACTTAAATAAAGATCCGCCGCCCGATAATAATCGATCAGCTGATCATTCGGTTTTCTGCCGAGCCACAAAATGCGATCCCTAATTTCTTTGGGAGCGGCATCCGCAATATTCCGTAACAATTTAAATTGGCTGCCATCCGCTAAAATTGCCAATTTCAGTTTTGGTTCTTTTGCGGCAGCGACGATAAATGCGGAAAGTGTAATATCCACCCGATAATTCGGTTCAAGGGACCGTGTACTGAGCAACAGGAATTCATCTTCTTCAGCCAATTCCCGCCGAACGGCACTGTTCCCTTTGCAAAATTGCTTGGGATCGATTCCCCAAGGGAAAATCGTCGCATGATCTTTCTTCAGTCCCAAAGGGATTGCCGTATCTCGTTCGACATAACAGTCACCCAGGAACCAATCAGCTTGATGCAGGGCAATCGCAGCGTTTTGTTTCAGTCTCGGATCCGCTTCGATATCATGCATCAGGTCGAACCCCCATGACATCGCCGCATGCGGATGAAGATCTGCTTCGGCCGTCAACCATGAAACATCTGTTAATGGTCCGCTATGAATAACATCAGGTTGGATTTGGTCAAAAATCTCTTTCAGATCTGATAAGATGGCGTCCGCATTTCGTGGATCATAAGGGATTTCCCGCCACCGCCATTCCGCTTCGTGAACCCCCTCTGGCAATTCACGGCTCTCCAAATTTCTTCCCGAGTTCTCGAGCCGCAGAAAGAAAACCTCATGACCGATATCATGAATGGCTTTTAGAAAACGATAATCATGAGGGCAGTAATCCCGCGAAAAATAGAGAATTTTCAAGTTAATCTTCCAAATCCTGCCTGGTTATTTCTTTTCCGTAAGGGAGATCGGACAGCACTTTTTTGCCGATCACTGCGGAAATCTCGTAGGGTTTCAAGGAGCCGGGTGTCGCGGGACGTAAGACATCAATCATATCTCGAGTGAGCCGTTCACCTGCTTTGATATCCCGAGCCGCTCTCAGGCAACGTCGTTGAATAACGGCTGTTTCCTTTTCGTTTTCATTGATCTTTTTTTCCGGTGAACCCAACGCGGCTTCCAGTTGACGGGTGTTGAGGACCATTTCCTCCCAGGATTTCGGATTCATGGCGAATTTATGATCCGGACCGATACGCTCATTATCGTCGGTAAAATGCTTTTCAATGACTTTGGCGCCTAATGCAACTGCTCCCAAAACCGTCGCATGTCCCGGCGTATGATCCGATAAACCCAAAATTAAATCCGGCCAAAGCCGATGATATGTCTCTAAAACCCGAAGATGTATATATTTAAAGTTTTCGAGACTTGCGGTGTAATTTGTATTGCATTGCATCAAAACAAGTTGCGGATTGATCTTCAAAATCGTCTCGACGGCCCGTGTGACATCGTCCATATCCGCTGCACCGGTTGCCAACAGTACCGGTTTCTGTTTGGATGCGATCCGCTCGAGCGACTCAAGCCAGTCTATTTCTCCGGACCCGATCTTATAGACGGGGATATATCGATCCAGCCAATCTATCGATTCAAAATCATAAGGCGATGAAAAATACAGAATGCCCTCTTTTTCACAGGTTTCCTTCAGTTCCTCGGACCACCGGTCCGGAACGGAAGCATCTTGATAAACCTCAAAAACACTTTTTTGCCATTTTGCTTGGTGAGATTTCTGTCCGCCGAGATTTTTAAATCCGAAATCGGAGACGATTTTCGGCGCTTTGAAATTTTGAAACTTAGCGGCATCCGCACCCGATTCCTTTGCCAAATGAATCAGCATTTTGGCACGGTTCAAATCTCCGTCATGATTCGCTGCGATGTCCGCAATAAAATATACGGGGTGATTCTCTCCAACCGTTTGATTGCCGAATTTCAATTCCATAATTCCTCTTTTTAGCTGTTATCCGTCCGAAAAGATCGAATCAATTCGGGCAAACCCGATTTTTCGGCTTTATAAAAATGATTCAAACAGGTTTCCTGGTCCGGTAAACTTTCTCCCAAAAATTCCCGAAGCTTGTCGGTATTCATAATCAGATAGGGAGATCGCGGTGCATCCAACCCGCCCGCTTGCCATGAAACCGGTTGAATTAAATTCGGATCAAAACCGAACTTCTCGGCAATGTTTACTCCGAATTCGTATTTGCTGAGAAATTCCGGGCTGAAAACATGATAGAGGCCCTTTGCATTCTTAAGCAGCAGTTTCTCCAATATTTCCGCCAAATCCCAAACATAGAGAGGACAGAAAAAGACATCGGTAAACCCGAAAACCCGCTGTCCGGATTTGAGATTTTCATAAAAAAACTCGCTTAAGCTGCGATTTCCGGCAACACTCCAACCGTAAAAATTGACACGGGCGACGACGGCATCCGGGTTTGTCTCGAAAACCTTTTGTTCTCCCAATAATTTGGACCGGGCATAAACATTGATCGGATGAGGAAGATCGTTTTCGGTATATCCGTTTTCCTTTCGCTCTTTGCCGTCGAAAACCGCATCCGTGGAAATATGAATCATCGGAATATGCCGTTTTGCGGTTTCTCCGGCCAATCTGCCGGGAAATTCCCCGTTTAGTTCCGTTGCCGCTTCCGGATTCTTTTCACAGGCATCCACATTGGCCATCGCAGCACAATGAATGACGGCATCGGGTTGAACGGTATCAATCAATTCAGCGGCAACATCTTTCCGAAAAAAATCCCTTTGAATCATTTCGAAGGGAATTCCTTGCAGCGTCAAATGATTCGCAACTCCGAAAATCTGATATTTTTTGCTGAGCCCCAGCGCCAGATTCATCCCCAGCAAACCGGATGCTCCCGTAACCAACAATTTTTTCATCGCTAAAATTCTTCTTGATCGTAAGATTCCATAAAGGGCGCGATCATTTTTTTAATCCCTTCCAAATCGAGCCATTCGGTATTGTTATTACTGGAATAATGATAGTCATCCGGCAATTTTTTGCCCGATTTTTCCCAATCCCGGCCAAACCAAGTCGTGCCCGAAGGTTGGACGATAAACATATCATCGAATTCAACCGTATTTCGTGCTTCGTCTTCGGAAATCAATACCTCATGAAGTTTTTCTCCTGGACGAATGCCGGTGTAAGCAATTTCGGCTTCTGGAGCGACGGCGGCAGCTAAATCTTTTACATTCATACTGGGAATTTTTGGCACGAACACTTCCCCGCCGTGCATTTGTTCGATACATCGAATAACAAAATGAACGCCTTGTTCCAGAGAAATCCAAAACCGGGTCATCCGTTCATCGGTAACCGTTAATCGTCCCGATGCTCGCTGTTTCAGGAAAACCGGCACAACCGAACCACGGCTGCCGACCACGTTACCGTACCGAACACAAGAAAGACGTGTTTCCCGTCCGCCGGCATATGAGTTGCTTTGAATGACCAGTTTTTCGGCGGCCAATTTTGTCACGCCATAAAGGTTAACCGGATTCACCGCTTTATCCGTACTGATTGCTAAGACTTTTTTTACGCCCATATCCAATGCGGCATCTATCACATTTTCCGTACCCAATATATTTGTTTTGACCGCCTCAAATGGGTTATATTCGCATGCCGGGACCTGTTTCAAAGCGGCGGCGTGAACGACAATATCAACCCCTTGAAAAGCCCGTTTCATACGATCCAAATCCCGAACATCACCGATAAAATATCGCAAGCGCGGGTCATTGATCCCGGAATTTTGCATTTCATACTGTTTGAGTTCATCCCGGCTGTAAATAATGATTTTTTCCGGATGATATTCCTTCAGCATGACCTGGATAAATTTCTTTCCGAAAGATCCGGTCCCTCCGGTAATCAGTACAACTTTATCTGTCCAATCCATGAATTTCCTCCGCGGGGAAAATCTTTTGCCGAGAAAACCTCGGATAATTTTCCCTTTTAGGGGCGCTAAGCTCCCGTCTATTTTAATTTTCTTTCGTCAATATAATCATCGGATATTGACCGTATTCCCCATAATATTCCGGGTTTTTCTCTTCCAAAGCAAATAAATGTCGTAAGGCGGCTTTTCCGTAAGGATTATGAATTAAAGCCCGCAGCCACCGGACATTCACACTGCGCCAACAACGAATTTCAATCTTTGAGCGGCCGATTACAGCGGGTAATTCCGATCGAATCCAATTTGCATCCAATTTTTGAATATAAGTACCGGTAGGTGTTTCCATAGCTTTTTCGGATTTTTCCTGCCGAGCTTTTCCGTTTTCTTTCCCTCTGATACGGGCAATCCGGTGCCCGATTTTTTCCGCCCGCAGGACCCGTTTCTGCCAATGTTTCATCATTGCCGATTCCGTCCACCCATTAACCACAACCGCTTTTCTCCCGGGCAGTAAAACACGATTGATCTCACTCCAAGCTTTCTTTTGATCTTCAAGAGGCAAATGATGAAGCGTATGCAAAGAAACCGCTCCCGCAAAAACCTCCGATGAAAACGGCAAATTGGCGACATCCCCGACAACAAAAAGACCATGATCGCCAATCCGTTTTCGGGCTTCTTTTAATGCGGTAATCGAAATATCCAGGCAGACCCGAAATTCAAACTTTTCCGAATAAGCCAGATATTCCCGATATTGGATCGGACCCGAACCCGCGTCCAGAAAATATTTTCCGCCGTCTTGGAAGTAAGGTACCAGACGTAAATGACAGCGATGAATATAATCCGCCGAAACCGGCCTTAAATCTTCATATCGCGCATTCTGATAGAAACCGTCCGATTCCAGTTTCCATCCGATTTCATCGTAAAAATGTCTTACCTCATTTTTGGGAGCGGATCCGCTCATTCCACATCCGTTTCATTCTTTTTCTCAGCTAAAATCTTTTTCCAATCCATCGGCTTTCCGATCAGATAATCAAAGCTGGATTTGTATTCCGCTTGACCTTCTTTACTCAACACATAAGAAAACGGTCGTTTGTCATAATCATCCCACATTTTCACCAAATGCCACGGGAAAGGCCGCGGATAATCAAAAAAGAAGGTATAAGCATAAGTCCATGCCAATTTTACCTGCTCTTCCGTCAAAATCGATTTCTGCGGATCATCTAAAAGGGAACCCAAGATTTTATAGTAGTTCACCCAATTATCGGGATCATAAGTGAATCCTCTGCCGCGATAATGGGTCTGACCGGCAACAATCACCGGCACGCCGTTCATCGCCATTTCCAATCCCATCGTTGTGGTATAGACAAGCCCGACGGTTGCCACATCCACCAAATCATAAGAATTTGTCTTATCGGTCGGGGTAATCAAGTGTATATGTTCCGGCAATCGCGGCAATAAGTCATGAACGACATCCACCATGGAAGTCCCGTGAGTTAATTGTTCCCCCGGATGCACTCGAATCACCAACTGGGAATCCGTTCGTTCCACAAAATACTGAACGGTTCTTTCAATCCATTCCGCCATATTCCGGGAGAATGTTTGTCGTCCGAGCGTCAGACTGTCCCCCAATACATTCGTCGCCATAAAAACAATCGGCCGGTCATCCAACTTCAGTTCTTGTTTAATTTTTTCCGTCCCGACCCGGTCACTGCCTTGCCAACGACGGGTAAAGTTCTCCCAAATATCGGCATGCTGTCGTGCCGAAAACATAGCTTTCACTTTCTTTAATTCTTCGGTTTCCACCGGGATATTCTTGCGAACTTCCCACAGATCGTCGGTCTCCTGTCTCATAACTTCCCGATTTTGGGCTATCCAAATTCGTTTCCGTTGCTCACCGAATTCATATGTGACTACCGGAATTTTTAACCACTTTGCCATTCGGTAAGCAATTCCCATTTCCTGAATCGTACCGTTTGGAATGATCATATGATTGGGTTTATTGGCTGACAGCCAAGGATACAACATTCTGGCGAAACTCTCGTTTCTTTCGAGTCGCATTTTATAAAGAGGATGATCTTTGTCAACATCCTCAACCTGCAAGGTATATTGCGCATCATAGCGAGAGACTTCTTCGATAATTTGTTTCAGTTCATCCGGAATCGGTTTATAAGAAGGATGGATCGGCAGAAAGGAAACAATATCCATATAATCCGCCGCTTGTTCGAAAACCTTTTTTGTATATAAATCCTGTCTTCTTAAATCAAATTTATTGACATCGTTCTGCCAATCCGAATAAGGAAGATAGCCGAACGTGACGTGATGCCCTTGCGCGGCGAAATAAAGAGCGATGGTCGCCGCTTCTTCAATCCAATAATGAAGTGACGTAAATACAAGTATTTTTTCAGGATGAGCGTTCTGTGTTTTAAATTGATCAATATCCGCCAACATTTGCGGAAGACGTGCCTGAATATTCTTGAGCGAATACCGTGTTCCGGGTTCGCTCTGCTTTTTCAACTGAAAATAAAATTCAGCGGTAAGGGGAATTTCGCCCAAAATTTTACTGATCGTTTGTTTATAGTTTGATTGCATTAGTCAATTCCCTCTATTTCCCAATTTAATCGCGGTCGGATCATGCCCGATCGTGTTTCAGGCCATTGCGTCCCCGGCGCACCCGTTCCATCCACATTAAACGTCAGAGCTTGTTCTTCGTGAAAATAGCGTTTAATCTTAAAAGTACTGGCATTGACTCCGATCACATATTTTCCTTCATTTAACAAGTCCGCCGGAATAGTACAACGGCTTCGGTATTTCCCTTTTTCTCGGGTACCGTACTGAGTAAATTTTTCCGGATCGTCCACATCAAAACTGGTAAATATAAATTCTCCTCGGGTACTGATTAAGTAAATTCCGACCCGCAAGCCGGTAATGGGGGCATCCAGCCGGTATTCAAATTCAACTTGAAAAGATTCGGTCGAACGCACGGTTTCCGAAACATGGTTTCGATCAGTCAAAACTCGGATCGCCAGCGGTGTGAACGGGGCCGCATCCTTCGAAATTTCCTCCGTGGTCCAAAATCGTTCCCCACCCTGAGAAAATCCGTGAGACAGATAATAATCCACCGCTTCCACAGAGGGAGCTCGCATGACCATTTTCCCTTTTTCAAGGACAATCGTCTCGTTCGTTAACCGCAGGATCGCGGACATATTATGACTCACGAAGAGGATTGTGCGACCTTCGTTGGTAACATCGGTCATCTTACCCAAGCACTTCCGTTGAAATTCGGCATCCCCGACAGCCAAAACCTCATCAACCACCAAAACTTCCGGTTCCAAATGAGCGGCGACGGCAAAAGCCAATCTCAGATACATTCCGCTCGAATAGCGTTTGACCGGTGTATCGATGAATTCTTCCACTTCTGAAAAAGCGATGATTTCATCTAATTTTCGATCGATTTCGGTACGCCTCATCCCCAAAATGGCGCCGTTCAGATAAATGTTTTCCCTTCCGGTTAATTCCGGATGAAAACCAGTTCCGACTTCCAGCAGGGATCCGACGCGACCTTTGATAACCGCCGAGCCGACCGTCGGCTCCGTCACCCGCGAAAGGATTTTTAATAAAGTACTTTTTCCCGCACCGTTCCGACCGATGATACCAAGCGCTTGTCCCTGCTTTACATTAAAAGAAATATCTTTTAATGCCCAGAAAGAATTATCGTCTGTCATTTTCCCGTGATGTTTCGATTTGGATTTGTTGAATGGTTCCGTAAGAGTTTCCCGGAAAGTCCGATAAGCAGCGGGAGCCGCACCGATCCGGTACCTCTTACCAATCTCATGAACTTCTACGGCATAATCATTCACGGCAACTCCGCTTAAATAACATCCGCAAACTGTTTTTCCATTCTTCGGAAATAGAACAGCCCGCTGACCAGAATCAAAATGGAAATAATGGCACTTAATATCATGCTTTGAATTGGCAATTTTATATATTCTCCCAAAATGGAGGAACGAAAACCGTTGACTACACCGACCATTGGGTTCAAATTATAAATAAATTGCAGTTTGGGGTTCGAAATGATTCCCGATCCGTAAGCGATCGGCGTTAAGTACATCCACAACTGGCTGATAAACGGGACAATGTACCCGATATCGCGATACATCACATCCATTGCCGAAAACCACAAACTGACACCGAATGCGGTTATAACGGTCAAAAGCAAATAGTATGGAATCAGTAATGCATAGATATTCGGAGAATAACGATAATAAATCATGAATCCGATCAAAATAGGCAATGCGACAAAAAAGTCCACAATACAAGCCAGCACGCTTGACAGCGGAAGGACAATTCTCGGAAAATATATTTTTGTAATCATATTCCGATTCGCCACCAACGATTTACTGGCATTCCGCAAAGAATTTTCGAATAATTGCCAGGGGAGGAGACCTGCCAATGAAAAAAGCGGATAAGGGATCCCATCCGAAGGGACTTTTGCCAAGTTACCGAAGAATATCGAAAAAACAACC
>DCTP01000047.1 GCA_002329625.1 Leptolinea sp. UBA1437 | reverse complement strand
GGGGCGTTTCATTTGCAATGGTAATACTTGTTTCAAAAAACAAGAGGAAGAATTATTCGATTTTGAGTTGTGGATCCTTCAGGTCATCCGCCAGATCACCCTTCAGGCTATCGGGCAGAAAATCGTCGGTGGATTTATTCATCGTCAACGGGGTGGGCGAGATACCCAGAGCGTTAGCGTATTTATATAAATCTTCTTCGGTGCCATTAAAAGCATTAATATCCAATCCGGAGGATTCGGCACCGAATGCCAAACCGTTTCCGGTCACTTTATATTGCCAAATCCGCCAACGAGGCCAATCACCGATCTTGGGTTGATTGGATTTTGTGTAATACCAGGCGATCCAAAGCTCCTTTGCGGACAGGAATCGACTTAGAGGAGAAAGGCGGGTAATTCCGGCAAGATTCGTATATAACATCGGATACAGGTTGGTTTCCTTGTAAAAAGCATTCATAAAGTCGACAACATGCCGAACACAGGTATCATGGTCAGGCAACTGAGGATAACCATTCACTCCAGGAGATTCAAAATCCATGACCGGTCGCAGCTCTCCCATATCTTCTTTCAAAAGGCCGGCAAAATATCTTGCTTGTTCTTTGGGAGATTTGGATCCGTCCCGCATATCAAAAAAATGATAAGCGCCCCGGATTATTTTTGCATCTTTGGCATTTGCCCAATTCTGTTGGAACTTGTCATCGTACCATACGTTTTGGCTGGCTTTAATAATCGCAAAAGATGCTCCGGCTTTTTTGGCTTTTTTAAAATCGACATTCCCTTGCCAATGGCTGACATCGATCCCCAATGCTCTACGTTTTGCCACTCGCCCTCCCTTCCGAACGATCTTGCTTCCGTTGCTTTATCTGCTTTAAACTAAGTTGCAAAAAGTGTGCCAAAGAAAGATAAAAAGTTTTTTCCGATTTCGATCGTTTTTTAGAAACAACGCCATTGATACACCAAAAAAGAGCCGAAGAAATGGCTCTTTTTTGGTTTGATGATTCCGAAAAGACAACTTAATTTATTGTCAGTTTAATCTTCATCTTCCTCAAATTCATCTAAATCGGAAAAATCCTCATCTTCCAAATCTTCGGATTCCTTTCTCAAGTCCTCGATAATTCGGAAATGACTCCAATCAATATCGGAAAATGAGGAGTGGCGATGAGAATGCCGATTCGGATAATCCGATTCATCTTCATCTTCTCCTTCCTCGTTTTCTTCCTCAATTTCTTCAAACTTATCCTCGGACTCTTCGTACTCGGGCAAGTTTTCGATCCGTTCCCGTAGTATTTGAATGTAATCTTCCTCAATGTTTTCCGATTCATCATCCGATTCTTCGGTAAAAAGATCTTTCAAATCAGGGTTGCCTGCCATCTGTTTTTGAAAATCAACCAGTTCCAGGTTCGATTTGGCTTCTTCAAAAAGATCCACCATATCCTCTTCATCTTCGAAGACTTCCTCGATCATTTCAATCATTTCTCTAACTTGGTTTCCTCCCAATTGGGAAGCGGTCAGGATGGTCGCATCCAAAATATCGTCATCCAACTGGTCGAATTGGGCTAACAAACGAAGGATTCGATTTCTAGCCCGTTTCAGTTGCAATTCTCCGACGGCTTTGATGGCTTCATACTGAACATCGGGGTTCGGATGATCCAGGTTTTCTATCACATTTGCTGCCCATCTTTGGTTAAGGGAATTTTGAACTGCACGCAAGCCTGAGGCTATTTCCGTATCAATATTACTCGTGAGGCTGGCATAAACTAAAGGAATAATAGCAGGATGATCGACATACGCCAGAGCTTCCATAACTCTGAGCCGTGTCAATTTATCCGGTGATTCCATTAGAGATTCCAGAGTTTTCAGCACTTTCTTGGCTTTATTATTCCCTCGTTCAGCCGTTTCCATATCCATCAGGAAATATCCGAGTGTGCTGATTGCGTCTAACCGGACTTCCGTATCAGGATCCTGTTTCGAAATTGAGATAAGCTGATCCAAAAAATAACTTTTTCGATTGTCCATAAGAAGTTTTAGAGAACCGCGGCGAATAATCGGATCTTCATCATTCAGCCCGATCAAAGCGATTTCGGAAAAGTCCATTAAGGTATTGCTCATGAATTCTACTAATAACAATTCAAAAAACATTTCCTTTCGTTTATTTGAAAGCAGGTTCCATGTCTGACGAAATTGTGCCAAATTCTCTTCCGACAGATCGGAAAAAGATTGTATTTCCTTGTAAGTCAGTTCACGATTGTTTTCCCTTAATTCGGAAAGAATATCGCTGAACTGGTTCTTTTTATTTTGATTGTGTTTTTCCTGTTCCATTTTTATCCGTTTGCAAGCATGAAGATATCTTTAAACATAATTACAGCCATTAATAACAGTAGACAAGCCATCCCGATTGCATTGAAATAGTATTCGACTTTGGGTGATAACTTTTTCTTGAATAATAATTGAGGCATCAGAAGCAGAATTTGTCCTCCATCCAACGCCGGAATCGGGAATAAATTGGTAATTCCCAACGCAATGGACACTACTACGAAAAATGCAAGACGATTCATCCCCGATGAGGTTGTTCTCCCGCTCTGTGTTTGAGTTGTGGATTCATTGGTTTTCTGTTCGTTTTCAAGCACTGCTTGTTCATCCAAAGTGGCGGCTTCCTCGTAATATGAGAACATTCCGACCGGTCCTACAATGGATTCAATGCCCATATCAATTTTTCCGGTTATTAGTTGCCAGATGCCTTGAACGTATTGATGAATCATGTTTCCCGTATCTCGGGCGGCGGTAACAATCCCTTCAAAAAACGGATAATCTACCATCGGATAGGTGATAACGATTCCCATTGCTCCGCGACCTTCCGGTGGATTGCTCAGCGGAGTCACCTTCAAATCGATATATTCCCCATTACGGAGCACTCGAATCGGAATTTCCTGATCCAGATATTGATCAACCGTCTCTGTAACAACTTCAAAAGAATTAATATCTTGACCGGCAATTCGGACAATTTGATCTCCCGGGAGAATTCCGGCGATTTCCGCCGGAGAACCCGATTCGACCTGATCGATGATTACTCTACTCGGATCTGGTGACCCGATATTAAGAATAATGACGCTGTATAGTACAAAAGCGGTCAATAAATTCATAATCGGACCCGCGAGATAGATTAGAAATTGTTGCCATGGTTTAGCGGCTTTAAATCCGCCTTCACTTATATCATCGCCGAATTCGTTTTTTGGTTTGACAAATGCTCCGAATGGCAGCCAGTTCAGGGTGAAGTCGGTTCCTCCCCAGGTGAAAAGTTTTGCTGCCCGGGGTGGCAGTCCGATGCCGAATTCTTCAACTTCGACTTTAAAAAATTTTGCCATCAAAAAATGTCCAAATTCATGCAATGATACGATAAGTGCGAATGCCAAGATAAATTGTATTAAGATCCAAATTGTGTTCATCCTACTCCATAAATAGCGACGTGCTATTTTCTTTTATTGTGGCTTTATCTCTGCCGATTCGAAAATCGAACAGGCAGAATTTATATTATATATCTTGATTTATTGTACCGTGAAAGTATTAGAGGATAATTAATGTGAAATTAAGATATCTTTTGGATTGAACTCTCGTCTATTCATAAGGAAAGAATCTTCAATCTATGAATCAACTGGTAAAATTGATCCGGAATGACAGGAAAAGCAAACGCGAGCAAAAAATGAACAAGCCTCAATTGATCGATATTTTATACCAGACGATCAATTAAAGAAGCATGATCATGGTTGCAGGTCGTACTGTTCCACAACAATTACGATGGAAGGGAATGGATAGAAGCGTCCTTTTTTCATATGGTTCAATTAAAATATTTATATCAAAAATCCCCTAAGATCGTATTTTTGATCCTTGCGATTACTGTGCGGGTGTTTTTCCTATTATTTTTGTTTGCGTCAGGTTTTTCGTTGGAAAAAGCTGAAAACCTGAATCCGGACTCCGAGACCTATATCGTCCCGGCAAATTCTTTGTTATCCGATTTCAAATTTCTTAATTCCGATAAAACATATGAGACGAATCGAACGCCCGGATATCCCTTCGTTATTGCAGGAGCAAAGTTGATTGCAGGCGATCAATGGAAATGGATCGTAATATTTTTCCAATATGGCATGAATATCCTGGCTGTAATGGTTTTTTATGATTTGCTGTCTTTATTGATCCACAATCAAAAAGCCGTGAATCTTGCTACGTTCTTAGCTGTTATTAATCTTCACGATATTTATTTTGCGAATCTTATTTTGACTGATTCATTGTTCCAGTCAATTATACTGATCGGTATCTATTTTTTCGTCCGATTTCTTTTGCGATTCAAGACGTCTTTTCTCGTTATGGCAATGGCTTGCATGTCCATTGCGGCTTTTATTCGGCCTTCCGGGTATTATCTGCCTTTTGCGGTATTAATTGGCGTAGCGGTTATCACTTTTCGGAATTTTAAACAGCTTTGTAAGTTCTCTATCATTATATTTTTAATCGGAATAGTCCCTTTGTTGTGTTGGCAGCATCGAAATTATCGGGTGGCTGATTTTAATGGTTTTTCTTCGATCACTACGATTAATTTGTACTATTATCATTGCGCGGGGATTAATGCCGTTTTAAACGGGACGGATTTCTATACCGAACAAGAAAAGTTAATGAACAATCCGGAATTGATCGAACTTCAAAAATCGATGACTTTACCGGCTGCCGAACAAAAATTAGCCAAAGAAATCATCTTGACTCATATTCCCACCTATATTTTGTTGAATATTCAAGGCGCCGGATTTATTATGCTTTTCCCGGGTGTGTTGGATATTTTCAGAATCGATGATGAAAAATTGGATTTCCTTTCCGAATTAAAAGAAGTTTATTTACAAAAAGGCTTGAAAGGCGGCATCTTTTTCTTGCTGACCAATCCGATGGGAATACTGACAATTCTTAATGAAATTGTCTTGCTGATGTTAGCTTTTATTAATTTGATCGGAATGATTCGATCTTTTTCCTATTTGAAACCGTGGTATGTGCCGACAGCTCTGCTTTGTTTTTTCCTTTATTTTCTCTGCGTCAGTGCGGGACCCAACGGTTACGGATCGTTCCCGCGGTTCCGATTATCTATTTCGTTTCTCCAATCTCTTTATGTCGGTATTTGGTATGCTTTTCGGCAGGAAAAGAAACAGAAAATTCCTGTGTAGATTTTATTCCTCCAGTAACTTTCTAAAGTTTTGTCCTCAGTTCCTGAATCTGTTGTCTCAGGCGTTCCGTTTCTTGCATTTGGTTATTGATTTTATCCAAAGCGTTGCTAACAAACTGCCTGAAAGGCGAAATAGCCTGTTCCATTTGGAGTGTTTGAGACTGTATTTCTTCGTTGAGTTCTTTCTGTAGCGCGCTGATTAATTTTTCTTCGATTTCTGAAATCTGAGCGGTAAATTCTTTTTGACTCTTTTTTCGGTAATAAGGTAATATCATGAAACCGGCTACCCCGACCCAAAAGGCAGCCACGATGCCTAAAATATCGGTGGCGACGGTGGTGGCAACAATAGTAAGACCCGCCCCGAGGCCTACCGCCGAAACTTCGATCGCAAGCGCTGTGGTGGCAGCTGTCTGTACATGTTTCATTCCGATGTCCGCTGCCATATCTTTTTCCATTCTTTCCAGCATTTCATCGATCGTGGCTTGCATTTTTTGCAACAACTGGGAACGTTCCGAAAGGTCTGGAGAGGAAATAGCTGTTCCCGGAAACTGGGTCTTTCTTTTCTCTATCTGATTGGTCGCATATTGGGTCATACGTTGTTCTTGCAAATAAATATTTTCAACCATTTCCGTCGTTTTTCTTTCGATATCCGTTGGAAGTGATTTCAGGACTTCGTTTTGAAATTCCAACTTGGTCTTATCTTTCCGAATTAGATTGGGAATATTTTTCACTTTAAAAAGTTTCTCGAAATATTCGTTTCCGCTTTCCTTGATTTGGCTGAAATAAGCGTGGATTTCGCTCAGAGAACGGTTGATTTCTCTTTCGATTTCAGATCGGTAGACTTGCGTCTGTTCTTGAATGGCATCAGCCAAGTTGAGATCCTCCCGGTAAAATTTGATCTCGTTTTCCAGCAGTTGCAAGGTTTGGTTTGCCACTCGCTCACCGATTGCCAAGGCGGAGTCCATCTTATATTTAAATCTGGATTTTTCATTCAATTTTTCTTGGAGAAAGATTTCAAGCTGATCGAAGCCGCTTTTCTTCCATAATTCCGGATTATTTTCTTTACGTGCCCGTAAAGCGGTTTTCGCGCTGACAGTAAGAATCGGTATGTCCGATTTAAGCTGGCGATTCGCATTTTCTTGAATAAAACGGACGATTCGATCAAGCTCTTCCGGAGATTCGTTTAAATCTTTTTTATTCAGGATAATAATTATTTTCTTTCCCCACTCCCTTATCGCTTGAAGAAACTGGCTTTCGCTTTCCGTATAAGGCCGATCCGCAGAGGTAATAAAAATGACCAGATCGGCTCTCGGAAAGAACCAGTTGGTAAGGATGATATGATCCGAAAAAATTGAATTTGTCCCGGGAGTGTCTACCAGGCTGATCGATTGCAGTAATGGGACCGGAAGGGTAATCAATTGTCCCCAATTTTCAATCGGAGCAGAAGATTGTTCTTCTCCGTAACGAATCAGATGAATCAATGAAGTGGTAGGAGTGACTCCGGTCTCGAGTATATCGGTATTCAACAACGCATTGATAAATGTTGATTTCCCGGAATTAAATTCTCCGACAATGACCACCAAGAATTTGTCTTCGAGAGTTTTTAAGGTATTTTGAAGCGTCTCGATATCTTTTTCGGGGACATCGCTGCGAGATGCGACTGCGAGTAATTCCGTTAACGTATTTCGGACGTTATCAAAAATCTTTTTCTGTTCGTTTGAAAGCTCAATTGCCATTTTTTGGTCTTTCCTTCACCTGTTATGAAGGAATTATATAGCATTTCGCTAAACGGCATTGTTCATGAGTCATAATTCGGCGCTATGCTTCGGAAAACCGGCTCTGTTTATTCGTAAATAATGCCAAATAGGGATGCAGCGAATAAAGAGAATCTAACTGTTTTATGTTTCGGTTTATTTTTTTGTGAGCCAGGCATAAAGCACTTGCTCAACCGCAGCCAGACTATCAGAAGACACATTTTGAATATCGTCGGCTAAAGTGTGCCAGGCAGGGTAATCAAAATCGATTAAATCGACAGCCGGAATTCCGATTTTTAGAAAAGGAATATGGTCATCATATATGCTGTATTTTTCTTTATCTTGAAAAATATTGCTCAATCCTTCCTTTTCGGCGGTTGACCAGATTTCATCCGTTAATGCTTTATCGGAATTTTTTTCGCGGAAGATTTGTAAATCTTTATCCCCGACCATATCAATCACCACAACTTTATCCGGTCGGCGATCTTGTTTTTCGAGATATTGGGCCATCATTGTCGAGCCGATACACCATTCATCCCATCCTGCGATATTTCCCTGATCCTCGCCATCGAAGAATACCAGCCAGATGTTTTTGTTGGATTCTTTCGGCAGCCTTTCAGCCAATTCCAACAGGATGGCAACTCCGGATGCGCCATCATTTGCTCCCGGAACCGGCTGTGTTTGATTCGCAGAGACGGAGTCGGCATCGGCATAAAGACGCGAATCATAATGCGCTCCGAGTAGAATCCATTCGGCAGTCGGGTCCGCGACCGAATTTTTTCGGGATGCAATCACATTCGTGATTTCATGGCCTTTGTAATTCCCCTTTTGTAAATCGACATCCCAACCTTGGGCGGATAATTTTTGGGTAACCCAGTTCAGAAAGTTTTCGTGGGCTTCGGAACCTGGTGTTCGGGGACCAAAGCTCATTTGTTTTTCCAAATAGGAAAAAGCATTATCTTTATCGGTAAAAGCATTGGTGATATTGGGAAAAAGGAAAACCGCACAAACTAAAATAGCGAGAGAAAAAACAAATAAAATGAGGATCGGATCAAAAAACCTTTTCAGCATGCAATTTTCCTTATCAGATAAGTTGAAAAGAATTATAAACACTTAATTTTGTTTTAATTTGAATTAGG
>DCTP01000001.1 GCA_002329625.1 Leptolinea sp. UBA1437 | reverse complement strand
GCCGTCCAAATCGATCAAGCATTGATCGATTTCCATTTGCTCGATGGCATCCATACCGATAATTTCGTCGGCAATTACCTCATTGACATTTTCAACCGCTTTTTGGGTTCCTTTTCCAAGGTAGCGCTTTTTATCACCGTCACGGAGTTCCAGCGCTTCATGAATACCGGTTGATGCACCCGAGGGTACTGCCGCACGACCGTAATTACCATCCATTAATACCACTTCGACTTCAACGGTAGGATTACCACGTGAATCCAGTATTTCGCGTCCATAAACCTGTTCAATTATGCTTTCCATTATTCTTATCCTTTTCTGATATTTAAAGGGTTATCCCTAATAGTTTGAGAATATTATATCAAATACAGACTTTTACGGTTTTTTTGTCATAATCGGATAATTTAAATCGAGAAAAACAGGTCCTCCCTGAGAATTTCTCAAAATAACGGTTTTTTGCTTGAGTAAAAAGCCGGTCGGTTTTGTATTTCGTTATTGAATGGGATGAGGAACAACGAAACGGATAACCGTATAACGCGAAAAGGGGTTTTATCGACGCCACCGGCACGATGATAAAATTATTGTGATAAAAGAATAATTGCCATAGTATTCCGAGGCCTTTTTTGTCGAATCATCAAATTTGTTATAACTGTTTTTCAGGAACGAACGGGATCAATCCCTGCCCCTATTGCGGATTTGATAACAGTTCCGTCGAAAAAAAACAACATCTCCTTATGCCCGGAACGATTCTTCACGAGGGATACCTGATCGGGAGACCTTTGGGACAAGGGGGATTCGGTATTACATATTTGGGATATGATTTGGCTTCTCATTCCCGAGTGGCTATCAAAGAATATTTTCCCGCCGGTATTGCGGTGCGCCAAAACGGAATCGTACAGGCGGCGTCCGATGAGAATCAAGCGATCTTTAAAAAAGGAGTCGAAACCTTTAATAAAGAAGCTCAGATCCTTTCACATTTGGGCAGCCAACCCAATATTGTCAATATTTTGGCGTTCTTTTTTGAAAACGGTACCGGTTATTTTGTGATGGAATTCTTGGAAGGGAGATCACTTAAGGATTATCTGAACGGCCGAGGTGGAAAACTGAGCTTTCAAGAGACGGTTTCTTTATTGTTGCCGGTGATGAAAGCTTTGAGCGCGGTTCATCATGAAGGGATGCTTCATCGGGATATCGCGCCGGATAATATCTATGTCACCGATGACGGGCAAGTAAAGTTAATGGATTTCGGCGCAGCCCGCTACCATACATTCTTGGAAACACAAAGCATCCGTACGATCGTAAAGCCCGGTTATGCTCCCATGGAGCAATATACAAGTCAATCCGCACAAGGTCCGTGGACGGATGTTTATGCGATGGGTGCGACGATTTATCGAACGCTTACGGGTATCGTCCCTCCCGATGCTCCTTCTCGATATATGAAAGATGAAATCAAGTCACCGCTGCTATTGGGCTGTATCTTACCGAATAACGCAGATTACGCTATTATGCGCGCTTTATCTCCTCAAATTGTTTTCCGATTTCGAACGATGGATGATTTTGCTGCAGCGCTGACCATGCCCGATCCGCCGGTCCCTCTCCAAGCCATGCCGATAAATCCGATGAAACTAAACCAACCGGTGCAGCCTTCGGCTTATTCGGAAGGGAATCCGTCCGATTCGGATGAAAATGCCACCCGGATGATTCAAATCAACCTCAATCCAACCAAACCCGAAAAAAAGGATATCCCTTATTGGTTGTTTTTTGTCCTGATCTTTTTTTTGGTCGGGCTAATCATTTGGTTCATTATCAGCCTTTCAAATATTTAGGGAGAAAAAGATTGCCGGCCAATTCCTTTATGAAGATTACTAATCTATTACCCGTTTCGATCTGCCCGTTTTGTTTTACCGAGAAAAAAACGGAAACCGTCTGCCCGTGTTGCGGCTGCGGTGAAGATAGTTTGCCGCAATTTGTCGCCCAGCAGGTCCTTCCGGGTTCCGTTTTGAACAACCGCTTTGTCGTCGGAAAGCTCTTGGGACAGGGAAGTTTCGGAATAACCTATTTGTGTTTTGATTCGGAGAGAAATCAAAAAGTGGCAATTAAGGAATATTTTCCATCCGAATATGTTCGGCGGCAAAACCTTGAAATGCTTCCAATGGCGGACGAATATTCGGATACAGTGATTCGCGGAATGGAGTATTTCTGCGAAGAAGTAAAAATATTAATGGAGTTTAATCAACATTCCAATATTGTTCAAATCAGCGATTACTTCTTTGAAAACGGGACCGCTTATTTTGTGATGGAGTATGTCGAAGGAGTGTCTTTGAAAAATTATTTGGATGTTCAANNACCGCATTTCTTTTGAAGAAAGCTGGGAGATCTTATTGCCGATTATGAAGACCTTGGCGGAAGTTCATCAAGCCGGACTCCTTCATCGCGACATCGCTCCGGATAATATCTTCCTGTGCAAGAACGGCGAGCCTAAATTGCTCGATTTCGGATCTTCGCGATTCGCGTTTAGCCGGGACATAATGGAATTTCCGTTAACCATTAAACCCGGTTACGCTCCTCCGGAACAATATAGCGATTTTGATCAGCAAGGGCCTTGGACGGATATCTACCAAATGGGAGCGGTCTTTTATCGAACGATTACTGGCAGAATTCCGCCTGAAGCAACCGAGCGATTGGTATCGGATCCTTTGATTTCGCCGATTCAATTGGGTTTAGATATTCCCGAAGAGGCGGACCGTTCCATTATGAAGGCGCTTGACCTTGATCCGCGAGATCGATTCCGGAATTTTTCCGAAATGATCAAAGGGTTTCAATGTTAAAAATTTATAATCGTCGATAGTTTCCGAAAATCGGAAAAAATTATGATAAGATAGACCGAGACGGATGAAAGCGGTCGAACAGATTCCGTCTCTGAAATCAGTTGTCAAGAGAATGGAATAATTTCTTGACCGAAATATAAAAATATTATGGATTTTACGGTTACCGTACAGCGATTACGGTAAGATTCGGACTTTTTGGGTGGGAAGTCTTTTTATAAAGGCTTCCCATTTTTTTATTCCGAGAACGGAGTGGAAGCCCCAAAAATGCTGATAAGAAAGGTTTCGATATGCTTGAATTATTAATGCCGTTAAATATTGTTGTAATTGCTATTATTTTATTAGTTTCCTTATATCTTTTATCCAAATCTGCGGACTTTCTGGTGGATAATGCGGTGAAACTTTCAAAAATATTAAAAGTTCCAGAAATGGTTATCGGGGCTACGATCGTTTCTCTTGGTACTACCTTGCCGGAATTTTCCGCCTCCACTTTGTCGGCGATCCGGGGTAATTTCGGATTTGCACTCGGCAATTCGATCGGTTCCATCATTACCAATACCAGTTTGGTTTTAGGGGTCGGCGCCTTATATGGAGCGATCCCCGTAACTCGTAAAGCCTCGCAAAAATTAAGTATTCTGAATATTGTTGTCCTGATTCTGATTTTGCCGACGATTCCTCGTGTTCTCCGTACTGGCGAAGGGACGATTCCTCAATGGATGGGTGGGGTCTTATTGTTTTTAATTCCAATTTATGTGCTTATTTTAATCGCACAGGAAAAAAAGTCTCCGGAAATTGAGATTCCAGATTATGAAGAATTGGAATCTCATTCCAACTTGTTCTTAACCACCCTTTTCGTTTTGGGTTCGGCATTTTTTGTTGCGTTTTGTGCTTCCGTTCTGGTCGCTTCCGCTGAAATCATTGCCACAAGAATCGGCATATCGGATATTGTTATATCGGCAACGCTTGTGGCTTTCGGAACCAGCGTCCCTGAATTGTCTACTGCTATTTCGTCTGCTAAAACAGGCCATGGCGGTATAGCGATCGGAAACGTAATGGGAGCCAATATCTTGAATATTCTACTGGTAACCGGCGCATCAATTGCGGTGATTCCGGGAGGAATAACTATCCCGAACAGTTTTTATCTGATCCATTTTCCGGCAATGATCGTGGTTTTAGCTATATTCGGTTATTTCGCCTACAATAATAAACAAAATGAAATTAACCATAGAGAGGGAATTCTATTAACCGGAATCTTCGGGATTTACTTACTGGCTAATATCATCTTTACGCAGTAATAAATCCATATATAATTAGCATGAATGAAAACGCGCAGAAAAGTTCTTCTGACGAACGCCCAAATTATTGCTTTAGGTTTTTTCCTGGTTATCTTATCGGGCAGTATTTTATTAATGTTCCCGATTTCTTCTAAAGACGGTTCATGGACGCCTTTTATTGATGCACTTTTCACTGCAACAAGCGCTACCTGTGTGACTGGTTTAGTCGTTTTTGATACCTTTACACATTGGACAGTATTCGGTCAAATTGTGATCCTGACGCTGATACAGGTCGGAGGGATCGGCTTGATGACGATTGTCAGTGGCGCTTATATTCTATTGAATAAACGAATCGGCATTCAGACCCGCCAGTTGCTGATGACATCGGCTGGGAATTTACAATTAAGCGGAGTCGTCCGTTTAATTAAGCGGATACTTTTTGGGACTTTATTGTTTGAGGGAACGGGGACTGTCCTTTTGGCAACCCAGTTTTGCCCTGAAATGGGGATCGGAAAGGGTATTTATTATGCGATTTTTCATTCAGTGTCTGCTTTTTGTAACGCCGGATTTGATATCATGGGATTTAAAGGAGAATATTCTTCCTTAATTTCTTATCAAAGTAATTGGATCGTAAATCTGACCATCATTCTGCTGATTGTCATCGGCGGGATCGGATTTTATGTTTGGAGTGATATGGTTAAAAATCGATTCCGATTTCGACGTCTTTCTCTGCATACTCAAATTACATTGACTACAACTGCTTTTCTTTTGGCGTTCGGCACACTCGTATACTTTTTCTTTGAAAAGAATTTCAGTATGCAAGGGATGACGACGGACAATCGCTTTCTCGCCTCATTATTTATGGCGACAACCCCGAGAACCGCGGGCTTTAATACAATTGATCTGACAAAATTATCGGAACCCGGGAATTTATTAACCATGATTTTGATGTTAATCGGCGCCGGTTCAGGTTCAACCGGTGGTGGGATTAAAGTCACAACCTTTGCTGTCCTGATGCTCAACCTCTTTTTTATGGTGAGAGGTTATGAGAATGTAACCATATTCAAAAAAAGGCTGGAATCGAATTCCTTTAAACAAGCTAGTTCGATATTGTGCTGCTATCTTTTGGCAGTAATTGTCGCTACGATGTGGATTTGTTCGCAAGAAATCTATAGTGCAACCGATGTTGCTTTTGAGTGTTTTTCTGCGATCGGTACAGTCGGATTATCAAAGGGGCTGCCTGCCCTTATGAAACCGATATCCAAAATCATTTTGATTTTATTAATGTATGGCGGAAGATTGGGCGGAATCTCGTTCTTGATGATTTTTACAAGACAGGAAAAAGAACGACCGCTCAAACGCGTCTCAAAAAAAATATTATTAGGATAAGGGACGAGGAAAAATGAAATCTTTTTTAGTAATTGGTATGGGATCATTTGGCCGGCATCTTGCTGAAAAAATGATTGAACTTGGTAACAGCGTTATCGTGGTAGATAAAAATCAGAGCTTGATTGAAGAGATCGCTGATAAATTCCCCGATTCTTATTATGGCGATTGCACTAATCCAGCAGTACTCAGTAATTTAGGTGTAAATAATTTTGATGTCTGTTTTGTAGCGATCGGTGAAGATTTTTTCTCTTCGCTCGAAATAACTTCAATTTTAAAAGAACTGGGAGCCAATTATGTCGTTTCAAAAGCAAAAGGAGAACGGCAAACGAAGTTTTTGCGAAAGCTCGGAGCAGACGAAGTGATTTATCCGGAAAAAGAAATTGCCGAAAGGTTGGCAGTTCGATTTAATGCAGACAATATTTTCGATAATTATCAACTGACGGATGAATATTCCATTTATGAAATTCCGGTTTTACCCGGCTGGATCAATAAAGCGATTGAGACTTTGGATGTCCGAAATAAATATGATATAAATATTATTGCGATCAAGAATGAGAATAATTTGAATCCCAATCCGAGCCCTAAGTATGTGTTTAAAGAAGGCGATCACATTATCGTAATTGGCAATTCGGAAAAAGTTTTTACATTAGCTGGGAAAAAATAATTCCTATTCGTATTTATTTTTTTCTGTCCTCTGTCGATCTGTTTATTCTGTGAAGAATTATTATACCGATTCGGATTTTCCGAACCGGTATAAAGATTTCCTTGATCATTCGATTCTTTCAATTAAGCGGTTTCCTATTGTATAATTGGTTCCTGCTTAAGGATCGATGTATTCGAATGAGAAATGATTCATTTTTAATTTATTTGAGGAATTAAAAGCATGGATGATCATAATCCTATGGAAGAAGATAATTTATTCCATAAAAAATCCGATTACAAACCTTCCCGTTCCATCACCACAATTTTGATTGGGAAACCTCTCGAAACAGCTGAACAGGAACACCAGACCATTAATAAAGTCATCGGGCTGGCGGTTTTTGCTTCGGATGCTCTTTCATCAATGGCATACAGCACTCAAGAGATGATGTTAATTCTTGCCGCAGCCGGTACGGCAGCTTTCGGATATGTTATTCCGCTGACACTCTGTATTGTTTTGTTATTGGTGATCTTGACAATTTCTTATGAACAAACGATTCATGCTTATCCGAATGGCGGCGGAGCTTATATTGTGGCGCGAGACAATTTAGGCGACTATCCGGCGATGACTGCGGCAGCGGCTCTGTTGACCGATTACATTCTTACCGTAGCGGTTTCCATTTCTTCCGGGGTTGCTCAGTTTACTTCGGTATTTCCGAATCTTTACCCGAACCGAGTAATTATTGCGGTTTGCTTGGTAATTTTGGTGATGGTAATCAATTTGCGCGGAGTAAAGGAATCGGGGATTACTTTTGCGATCCCGACGTATATATTCCTGGTTTCGATGAGCATTATGGTCATCATCGGATTAATCCAGTATTTTAGCGGTTCCCTGGGCCAAGTTGTGAATCCCCCAGCCTTACAGCATGACGGTCCGTTTGTTGCGATTTCGACTTTCCTGATTTTAAAAGCTTTTGCGAGCGGAACAACCGCTTTGACCGGTGTGGAAGCGATTTCGAATGGCATTTCGGCATTCAGAGAACCGCGAACGAAAAACGCCGGTCAGACACTCATCATGATGTCCGTCATTCTAGGAACACTCTTAATGGGAGTCTCCTTTTTGACCGTCAAGACCGGAGTTATTCCGTCTGAAATGGAAGTGAATATTTCACAAGTTGCCAGGACAATCTATCATTCAAAAGGAATCCCATATCTGATAACCGTCGCTTCGACGATGATTATTCTGGTTATGGCTGCCAATACCGCTTTTGCGGATTACCCCAGACTTAGTGCTATGTTGGGTCGGGATGGATTTTTGCCGCGGCGATTTGCATGGCGCGGTTCCCGTCTGGTTTTTTCCACGGGTATTATGTTTTTGGCGGGAATGGCGATTCTTCTGATCGTGGTATTCCAAGCCAGCGTGAACCGACTCATCCCGCTTTATGCGGTCGGTGTTTTTGTTTCTTTTACGCTTTCGCAATTTGGGATGGCGAAACGTTGGCACAAAGCCGGGAAATTGAAAGAGGGCGAAAAGCTGCAAAGTCACGGTTCGACGATTACTTATGACAAAAATTGGCATTTCAAGATGTTCGCCAACGCGATCGGTGCATTCTGCACACTGGTGATTTCTTTGATTTTCGGAATAACAAAATTTACCAGCGGTGCCTGGTTTGTTCTGGTTTTAACACCCTTTCTGGTATTGATTTTTTCCCGAATTCACAAGCATTATGCCAAAGTAGCCTATAAACTTTCTCTTAAAAAAGGAGAAAAAGTAGGTACTCAAATTACTCGGCATCGAGTCTTGTTACTGGTTAGCGGTGTGCATCAGGGAACTTTGAAAGCTCTTCGATATGCACGAACGATTTCAGATGACATCACCGCGGTTCATGTCGCAGTGGATCCGGAAGAAGCTGAAAAACTCAGGAAAAGCTGGCAAGAATGGGGAGACGGATATCGGATTACAATTCTGGAATCGCCTTATCGAGTCTTGATCGAACCTCTGGTCGGCTACATTGAATCTCTGCTGAAAAAACTGAATCCGAATGAACTAATTACGATTGTCGTCCCGCAATTTGTCAGTCATGATCCGGCGGTTTCCATATTACATGCCCGAGCGGCGGATACCCTTCGAAAAGCTTTGATCCATTATCAAAATGTGGTGATTATCGAAGTACCTTATAATATTGATGAACTTTAGATTATTTCTTCGGAGAAGAGAGATTTTTTCATGAATGTCATTGTGATCGGTTGCGGAAAATTTGGGACAAGCATTGCATCGGAACTTGAGCATGCGGGTTATGAAGTTGTGGTCGTAGATAAGGATTATCAAAGTTTTGCGGATTTGCCGGATTCCTTTCACGGACGGCGGATTAATGGCGATGCCATGGATCTCGAGGTCTTGGAACGGGCAAAAATAAAAGATGCCGATGCCGTGATTCTGACTTCGCAGGACGATACAACGAATTTGGTCTTGGCTCACATGTTTAAAAATCATTTTAATATCGATAATGTCATCTCCCTGAATACCGATCCCGAGTTTCGTTTCTACTATGATATGACGGGAAATAATACCATTTCCATGGTATCGTGGGGAACTCTTAAGATCGAAGAAATTCTGATGAAAAAATCCAAACCATCCGATGATTCGATTGAAACTACGCCGATCGAAATTTTTAATGTTGTTTTGCCCGATATCGGAAAACCATATTCAGCGATCGAGCTGCAAAAAGTTCCCGGAAGCATCATTTTTGCGATCACACATGATCATATTACGTCGAAATTTTTGGATAAGACCGAAGTGAAACCAGGTGATATTCTTCACATGAGCTCCACCATGGAAGGATTGCGTAATTTCTATGAATATCTTGATCAAGCGGCTCAAAAGGAGAAATCCGAATGAATATATTAATCGCTTCAGCCGGTAGAACCTCGTCTCAATTGGCGAAAGTGCTATTAAAACAAAATCACAACGTATCTGTAATCGAATCACGGCCAGAAGTCTTGCAATATGTTCATAAAGAATTGCCCACCGATGTCATTTTTGAAGGGGAGATTTTAGATCCGGATACGCTTGAACATGCCGGAATCAAGGATGCGAATGTTTTGGTGGCCAGTACGGATGATGATAAAGTCAATTTGTTGCTTTGCTACATAGCGAAGGAACGTTATAACGTTCCTCGGACCATTGCGCGAGTAAATAATTCCAAACATGCCTGGTTGTTCGACGAAAATTTTCATGTCGATTATGCCTTGGATCAGGCGACCATTTTCTCCATGATGATAGAGGAGGAAATTTCGGCCGGTCATATGATGGTACTGCTTCAACTCGGAAAAGGCGATTTTTCATTGGTCAAGGAAGTTATTCCAGCTGACTCGTCGGTGATCGGAAAGAAAATAATGGACTTGAATTTGGAAAGCGTGATCGCTGCCATTATTCGAAACGGAAATGTGATTCCCCCTCACGGGGATACGATTTTTATGGAGAAGGATGAAGTAATTGCTTTGACCGATCGGGAAGGTTTGAATCAATTACGCAATCTGTTCAGTTCCCAATCAGTCGATAAGAAATAAGCGATTGCTACGGTCATATCATTAAGGGTGTCATGATTTTCAAAACAGGGATGGAAAACGAAAAAGGAATCATGTTATAAAATGGGTATGCAAAATATTCACTCGTTTTTCTTCTTTTTCTTTTTTGCCACACCTCACAAAGTTGTGCAGCGTGAATTTTTTGCATAAATCAATTCGGTAGCAAAAAGACCTCCTGCACAACAGGAGGTCTTTTTATTTTATGATTCAGGAGTCATACAATGAAAAAAATATCTGTGTCGGTTCTTTTATTCATTATGATTATGTCTGTTTTGATCGTTCATCCCGTAACGGCTGAAGATGACATAATCGAAATCGGTGTGTTGCAATTGGTTGAACATGCATCACTTGATGCGGCTTACCAGGGATTTGTCGATGCTCTCAAGGAAGCCGGCTATGAGGATGGGGTCAACATCAAAATCGATTATCAAAATGCTCAGGGGGATCAAGCCAATCTGATGACGATCAGCGAACGGTTTGTGAAAAATCAGGTGGATTTGATTTTAGCCATTGCCACCCCCGCCGCGCAGTCTGTCGCTTCCGCGACTACGGACATTCCGATTCTGTTCACCGCTGTCACGGATCCGGTTGCGGCTCGGTTAGTAGAAAGCAATGAAGCGCCCGGGCTGAACGTCACCGGCACAACCGATGCCGGCCCGATCGATAAACAACTTGAGTTGTTGAAGGAACTTTATCCCGATTTGAAAACTTTGGGGATCATCTATAATTCCTCCGAGGTGAATTCGGAAGTACAGGCAAAACAAGCGGAAGAAATTGCGAAAAATCTCGGCTGGGAAGTCAAACTCGGTACGATCACTTCAGTGAATGATATCGAACAGGTGGCAACCTCTCTCGCGGGTAAGGTAGAAGCTTTCTATGCACCGACAGATAATACAATCGCTTCTGCCATGCCGAATCTGGCGAAAGTTGCGGAAGAACACGGTTTGCCGATCATTGCGGGCGCTCCGGAGATGGTCGAAGCGGGCGGTTTGGCCACCGTCGGGATCGATTATTACAAATTGGGTGCGCAAACCGGAAAGATGGCTGTCCGAATCCTAAAAGGCGAAGCCAAACCGGCTGTCATGCCGGTTGAGTCTCTCAAGGATGTTGACGTTGTCTTGAATAAAGATTATGCCAAAGCGATCGGATACAGCTTCCCGCAAAGCGTATTGGATAAGGCTACCAAGATCATCGGAGAATAATAATGTAGGATGATTTGAGATGATGATTACCAAATTCGGTATTCATCATCTCAAAAAATTGATGTCATCAATTTGAAAAAATCATCTTGCATAAAAATTGAAAAGTGTGCTATAAAAAAGCCATGCAAAAAACGAATCGTTCCTATTATTTTTACGGTTATTATTACGGAAAATCACCCCATTCGGTGTGGCGTGAAGTTTTTGCATAAATAGAATCGTAAGCAAAAGACCTCCTGCACACCGGGAGGTCTTTTTTTATTCTATAACCAGGAGAAAGATCATGAAAAAAATATCGGCTCTCATTTTGTTTGTTCTTGTAATTACGGCTTTGCCGTTGGGGATTGTTTCGGCTGAAGATGCTCCGATTAAGATCGGTGTATTGCAGTTAGTCGAACATGCGGCTTTGGATGCGGCTTACCAAGGATTTGTGGATGCCCTCAAAGAAGCCGGCTTTGAAGACGGAGTGAATATCGAAATTGACTATCAGAATGCACAGGCGGATCAATCGAACCTGATGACAATCAGTGAACGTTTTGTTAAAAACAACGTGGATTTGATCCTGGCTATCGCTACACCGGCTGCTCAGGCGGTGGCTTCCGCGACAACAACGATTCCGATTCTTTTTACAGCGGTAACCGATCCGGTGGCAGCTCGATTGGTCGAATCGAACGAAAAACCGGGGTTGAATGTGACGGGAACGACCGATGCGGGGCCGATTGACAAACAATTTGCCCTGATGAAGGAGTTATTCCCTGATTTGAAGACAATCGGAATTATTTATAATTCTTCGGAAGTCAATTCCGAAGTCCAAGCCAAACAGGCTGAAGAAATTGCCAAAGAAATGGGTTGGGAAGTAAAGTTTGGAACAATCACTTCGGTGAATGACATTGAACAGGTTGCCAACTCTCTCGCAGAAAAGGTGGACGGATTTTATGCGCCGACGGATAATACGATTGCCTCGGCGATGCCGAATCTTGTAAAAGTGGCTGAAGAGAAAAAGCTGCCTATTTTGGGAAGCGAACCCGGGATGGTTGAAGGGGGCGCATTAATGACCGTCGGAATCGATTACTATAAACTGGGACAACAAACGGGTAAGATGGCTGTAAAGATTTTGAAAGGGGAAGCGGTTCCCGCAGAGATGCCCGTTGAGTCATTGAAAGATGTTGATATTGTGCTGAATCAAGCCACAGCCAAAGCAATCGGTTTCGAATTTCCGGAAAGCGTTCTCAAAAAAGCCACCAAAGTCATAGGCGAATGAGAATATCTCTTCAGAAAGAATCCCCGAAAAAGCGGGGATTCTTTTTTTAACGAACAGACTCTCAGATGTTATTTTGTGCCGAGGCGTAAAAATTACTTTACGGTTTGGGCTTGCTTTTTTATTTGATAGTGCGCCAAGTCACGGGCGACAATGGTATTGGGAAAGATCGCTTGCGCTTCTTCCAAAATATCTTTTTCGCGGTATCGTCTGGAAATATGGGTTAAATATAACGTCCCCACATCGGCTGTTTTCGCAAACCGAGCAGAGTGTTTGGCGGTCAGATGAGAATACTGAAATGCCATGTCCGCTTCTTCTTCCGTATAGGTGGCTTCGATGACCAGCGCATCCGCATGTTGAACGTAAGGCAATAACGAATCGGTTTCTCCTGTATCTCCGACGACGACTAAACTTTCCCCGGGAATTAAATCACCCAATACCTGATCCGGATCAATCGTTCGTCCATCCGGTAGGACCACGCGTTCCTCATTTGCCAAATCACGACGCCAAGGTCCCGGTGGGATTCCTAATGCTTCCGCTTTCTCGGGAAGAAACGGCCGGCGCGATTTTTTATCAAAGCGAAAGCCGAATGAGTCCGAACCACGATGATTTACCGGAAAACAGGATACTTGGAAATCTTTTTCATCGAAGAGAATCCCTTCGGAAAGCAGATGAAATCGCAAAAAATCGGGAGCACGATTCCCGCGCAGAACAACGGAAAAAAGCAGGTCACGGACGCGGGCGATTGTATCTTCTCCGCCGTAAATATCCATGTCTTCCATGCTTTCCCAGCGAAGGAGCGTTGAAAGGAGTCCGGCTGTTCCCAAAATATGATCCAGATGACTGTGAGTAAAAAGAATTTTATTTATTCTTTTGAAACCGCATCCGGCGGTGAGGATTTGTCGTTGAGTGCCTTCTCCGCAATCGATCAAAAAACGAAATTCGTCATGAGTCACCAATAAAGACGGTAAGTTCCGTTTAATGGAAGGTGCGGAAGCTGAAGTTCCTAAGAAAAGTAATTCAAACAATTTGGTTTATGTTTTGGCCTCAATTTCTGTCTGATCGAAGTTATTTTACCAGACAGTGGGCAAAGTTCTCGACGTTTCCGGGCGGATATCATACGAAGCGCATTTGATTCCGACAGATTTCGCTGAATAACCGATGCGGAAGTCATGTACGCTCATGAAATTGACTTGACTTTTATTTTCCGATACGCTTTAATTAAAGGTGGCGGACAGCTTATGGGTGACCCCCTCATCCATAATGTCTGATCCGCCATGTTTTTTAAATAATCCCGCGTATTTTCTTCTGCCAAAAACCTTTTTTATAATAAATCCAAAGAAAAGCGCTTGCTAAAGTCCAGGAGATTGAAATACTTACAAAAATCAGCTGATAATTTCCGGTCATCTTGACAAGAAAGTAAGCCAGGGAAACGCGAATAATCACATTACAGAGAAAACTTGCCAATAGCGGTGCGACGGTATCTCCGACGCCGCGAACGGCTCCGCTTAAGACCGTATAGGTATTAACCAAGATATAGCCAGCCGAAAGTGTCCGTAAAATCAATTTACCGCTTTGGACGACCGCAAGGTCATTTGTAAAAAGCGCCATGACATTTGCGCCGAAGAAGAAAAGAATGGAAACCAAAGCAATAGTCAATGATTGGCTAAGAATTAATGTCTGTTTAATTCCCTCAATCGTACGATTCATCTTTCTGGCACCTGTGTTTTGCCCGACAAAAGCGGTAATTCCGACCGCAAATGAGTTCATCGGTAACATAGCGAATTGATCGATCCGTGTCACAACTGCATAGGCGGCGATGACCGTTGGACCGAAACTATTAATTAGGTTTTGTTGGAGCAAAAAGCCGACGGAAAAAATAGAAGTTTGCAACCCCGCTGGTAAACCGATATTGATCATTTGTTTCCCGATTTGCCAGTCCGGTTTAAGCCCCTTAATGGAAATGCCGTATTTTTCTTGGGATCGCAGCAAATAAATAAATGTTAATATTCCGGCAGATGTTTCGGATATTACTGTTCCATAAGCCGCGCCCTTGATACCGGTTCCGAGGATGACGATAAAGAAATATAACAACCCGACATTCAGGATATTGGAAAAAATCAGAAAGAGCAACGGAATAATGGAATCGCCCATCCCTCTCAGAATTCCCGAAAGG
This sequence comes from Leptolinea sp. UBA1437, assembly GCA_002329625.1. Lineage (GTDB taxonomy): Bacteria > Chloroflexota > Anaerolineae > Anaerolineales > Anaerolineaceae > Flexilinea. The sequence continues at coordinate 7,622 of DCTP01000001.1, read as the reverse complement.
ATATTATAGAAAAACATGGTGACCAATCCCAGAAACATAATTCTGGAATATTCGGCAGCATAGGTAAAAACTTCCGCAGGTGTTCCGATCATTCTCAGAAGAGGGTTCATAACCGTCTCACCGACGATCGAAATGAGAATACCCCCCAAGATGGTCATCCAGATTGCCACCAGAACGGATTGATTCAATTTTTCGCTGTTTTTTGCACCGTAACTTTGTGAGACCAATACGGTTGCTCCGGTCGAAATTCCGCTGAATAAACCCAATAAAAGGTTATTAATCGGGTTAAAAACGCCGATTGCAGCAAGCGCATCACTGCCGATATAATTTCCCAATAGAATCGCATTGACCGTATTATAAAGTTGTTGGAAAACATTCCCGACGAGAAGCGGCCAGCAGAAAATAAGCAGCTGGTGAATAATATTACCTTCCGTCATATCAGCTTGTCGGTTTCTTGTTAGTTGTGCAGATGTTTGTTCGGAAGACTTCGTTTGAGACCTTTTCTGCTTCAAATGATTTGTGGAAATCGGGGCTGTTTCCGGCATATCGATATAACTGTTTCTCTTATACTAGGGACAGTAAAACAATTCATTAAAAAATAATTTTAATTTTCTGTCAACGGTAATTCAATCATTGTGTTCCAGAAAAATGCGACCATAGCCGTCAGATAAAACAAAGCCGCTTCATCCGAATTCGGTTTCTGAATCATGTTGATTCTGTTTTGAATCAATTCGGATTTCTTTTCGGAAGAGAATATCGTCTCCAACATTTTTCGCGCATCCGAATCTCGCCGGACCAGATCATAAGTGAAATGGCAGCGAATAATTCCCTGATTTTCAAGATCTCGGATCGCCTCCTGTTTGATTTCTTTATACAGACCATCGAAAGAGGGTTGAAAAGAATAAATGCATTTTCTGCGGAGTGACGGTTGGTAATGGCAAAATGCCACAGGCTCTCCGGATGCATTATATAAAATATTGGGGAACATCACGCTGAATTTAAAAAAACGGTTGCGAGGGAAAAGGACATCCATATGTCCGATTTCTTGGTCGGACTCATCGAAAATTTGAACTTTGCTGCAGTTTAAATTGAGTTTTTTATCCCGGTAGGGTTCCTTTTTATCGCTCACCGTAAAATAGGAGTATATTTTTTCCGGGACTTGCAACTCCGGATTGAACGGATTATAAGCACCCAAAAGGAAAGCATTTTTCTCTTTATACCGGCGCGGCTCGTTGTAAATGTAGGGGCTGGCAAAAGAAAAAGCATATTTATGAATTTCATCCGTAAAATGAATTTGCTTTTGGGCGATTCCTGCTACTGGGAATTTAATGGCATCAAAATTCATGGCATCTCCGCATTTTTCCAAAAATGACAACATTGTACACTTGATTATACACGGATTGGAATTTCGATTCGGATGAATTCTGGCTTGAAAATTGCACATTTAATGACAAGTCTGATAATTGTGAAAGCCTGATAACTGGTGATGATTTGTTCGATTTAAATATTCTCCCGATGAATTTAATAAATGGTCGAAATCTCGGTGAATTACCGGGTTTGCGCATCTATACCGCTCCCAAAAAATGCGACCGATCACGGATAAACGATGTTTTGATGATGGTCATAACCGTCGAAGGAAAGAGCCCGAAAGTCAAAGATTTTGAAGAATGGGGAGCGATTCTTTCGGAAGCTTATTTTATGGCTCGCGGATCTTTTACGATGGGAATAACAGCAGCCCTAAAACAATTCGTTTCTTATTTGGATGAAAAGTTTCCCGGAATTCTTCTGCCGAACGTTATGTTGAACATTGCCGTTTTACGCGATCGAACGCTGCTGATCGGTCACTCCGGTCCGGTGAATACGACCGTTGTCTATGCGGATCATGTGGATAATTTCTCGGATGCGACTTCTGTGGGCGTTTCTCAGGGAACGCAGGGACTGAGATTCTTCCAAATCGAAATCCATTCGGGAGATCTGATTTTAATGTGTCCCCGCGCCCCATCCGGATGGACAAATGAGGCAATATTGGATGCTACTGGCGAATCTCCGTTGAATGTAATCCGTTACTTGATGGATCAGGCGAACGGAAATCTGCAAGGTGTTGTGATTCAAGTGAAAACGGGTCGCGGCGAAATTCTCTATCGTTATAAGCCGCCGGTTATCACGACCGTTGATTTGGGATACCAAGAAGAATCGGAAAAAGAAGGGTATTCCTTCGAGGAGCCAAGTAAAACAATGCCTCGATCTTCGGAGAGAAAGACCGAGAATGCATACCGTGTAACCGGGCAAGCCAATGAAAATAAAAAGCCGTTGTTTCGGACTCGTTTGCCTTTGGAACCTTTCCCGATTGATTTCAATTCTTCTTTTCAAAAAAGAACGGATAATTTTTCAGAGGAAAAAGAGACGATGTCTCAACCGGATCGAGTGACTGAGGCGGAAGAAATCGGTGAAGAATTAAAATCTGAACCCGCGGCGGTTCAGCCGGACGAAGCGAAGCCCGTTGAAAACGAAACGGCGGAAGAGCTTCCGCCGTTTCTCCGGTCCGATAAGTTGCAGGATGAACTGCCCGTAATAACGATTCCGGATACAAAAGAGACGACACTTTTCGAAGAAGAATATATATTCCGAGAACCACTTACGGAAGTAAAAAAAAAATACGAACCGGAATCCGTTTCGGAAACGGAGCTGATTCCGAATTCTGACGTTTCTCACAGTTCGTCGGAAAAGCGCCAAAACAAAAAATCCACAAGAACCACAAAAAAACCGAGAGCGGAAAAGAAGGCGAAAGCGAAGGGAGTTTTTTCCTGGAAAAAATTCTTTCTCGGATTGTTTTTCGGCATTCTGATTCCGATTTTGGTTGTGGCGATTTTGTTCTTTACTTATACCGGACGCAGCAAGGACACCGCATATCGTTCCGGTTTGCGGAATGCGGTGGAAACGGCAAAGATCGCCGTTCAGCAAACAGAACCGACTTTACAGCGAATTTCATGGGAAAAAGTGCTGGAATATCTGAAAGAAGCAGCCATCTACGGAAATTCTCCTGCTGCCGAGGATTTGAGAAAACAAGCTCTCGAGTCTTTGGATAAACTGGACAACGGAATACTGATTCCATACCATTATGCGTTGCAAAGCCCGCTTCCGAAAGGAACCAATCTGGTAAAACTTGATAGCACAAATCAATTCTTATATGCTTTGGATGCCGCTACGGGCAGCATCTTTCGTCTGAATATTCTGAATAACGGTCTCTCTTTGGATTCATCGTTTTCATGCACACCGGGAACTTATCAATCGAATCAGGAATCGGGTTCGGATGAACAAATTTCTGTGGGAAAATTGGTTGATTTTGTGATTCTTCCCGCCGAAAGCGGAAGCGAGCGCGTCGTTATGGGAGTCGATAATAGCGCACAATTACTTTATTGTCCTTCGGTTGGCGAAAAGACCGCCCAAAAGTTGGAAAGCCCGGGGATCGGTTGGCTGGGTGTCGATGCGGTTTATTTTACTGATCGAACATTATTTATTTTGGACGCCAAAAATAATTCTGTTTGGAAAGTTCCATATCTCGGCAAGAGTGATTTTGATCCTGAGCCATCTACTTATTTCGGCACAGATGCGCCGGCGTTAAGGGATATCGTCGATTTTGTGATTTATGAACAATATTCTTATTTGCTCAGGCAAAACGGAACACTCATATTCTGTGATTATACGGGTTACTCGCCTCTCTGTTCTTATGTCGATACGCTGACATTTTATAACGATTCGCAAAGCATTGATCTGACAAAAAAGCACGTTTTTCAAATAAATATGAATCGCTCTCCGGATACGTCAATTTATTTGATGGATCGAGAGAATCAATCGCTTTTGAATACCACGATTAAATTAAATTTGATCCGTAATCTCGTACCGGATCGCTTTGAAGGAGATGGGGACGGAAAGGTGGTTACCGCTTTCGGATTTATCGGTCAATTCCAGGTGGTGTGGGCATCTCAAGACCAGCTTTTTGTCGGTGCGTTGAATTAAACGAATAATAAAAGGGAAATGTTCTTATCATTTCCCTTTTATTATTCGTTGGATCGTACGAATGCTTACGGAACGTATATACTATAACTGAATTCGCAAAAATCTTCTTTCCCGTTATTCAGAACATAATATGACTGATATTTCCCGTCATTTTTCTTTTCCGTGGGAGCCTTCATCGGAATGCTGATCTCAATGGATTCATCCGGAGCAACCGAGGCTACCGGCAGCGCATAGGCATAATGTTCTTCGACTTCCGCCTTCAAACCGTCCGAATATTTAATTGTGACATCATTTCCCCAAGTCTTGGAACCGGTGTTGGTAATTCGAACCTGAAACATAAATTCGGAGCCCGGGTTGAACTGCCCGAAATAATATGGGCTGAGGAGTTCGGTTGAACATTCATATCCGGTCGGATTCGGGGTACGAGTGGGTATGGGTGTTTCCGTGGGAGTTCCTTTGGGCGCGGGTGTGACCGTTGGCAGGCTGGCTAATTTTTCCAGTGTGGTGATTCTGGTCTCATAAGCTTTCAATTTCTCTTCGAGAGAAGAAATTCGAAGTTCAAGATCAGCTATTTTTTGGTCTGTTTGTTTGGAAAGGGCTTCTTCGATTTTTGCGGTTAAAGCATCCACATCGATGGAAATGATTGGAGTTTCTTCCTGAGAAGCCGGTACAAAGCCGACAATCAGCAACGTGATCAACGATATTATCAGAAAGATTCGTATTTTTTTCTCGGAATTTTTCATAATCTACTCCTTTTTGTCAAAAGTAAAATCCAAGTTAATCTTAGCATATCATATTTATCGGTTTGACAAAAATATTTGTAAAAATAATTCGTTGAAAATTCAATTAATGAAATCGGATGAAGGACAGTATCTTACCATCCTCCCAAAAAAGTTTGTCATAAATTTATAAAGATTATTTTTTCTATGCTAAAATCCGATAAATTTAATCCAACAGCTTTTTATTCAAAGAGGAGAATATTATGAAAAAGCATGTAAAAATAGCTATCTTTCTCAGTTTATTAATCACGGTTATCGCCGGATGTTCTTCAAGTAATCAGAAAGCATCAGAGAAAAAGTATCGAGTTGCAACGGATCCGGTTTGGCCGCCTTTTGAAATGGTGGATGAAAAAACGAAAGAAATTACCGGTTTCGATATTGATTTGATGAATGCCATTGCCGAAAATCAAGGATTCGCCGTTGAATACGTCAACGTGAATTTTGATGCACTGATTCCGGGCGTCGGGACTTGCCAATATGATGCCGGAGCATCTGCGATTACGATTACCGAAGATCGGAAAAAACAAATGCTTTTCTCTGATCCCTATGTCAATATCGGTCAGGTGATGGTTGTCAGAGAAGACGTGAATGATCTGGTGAATAAAGAAGATTTTGCCGGGAAGGTGATTGGCGCTCAAACCGGGACAACTGGCGCTATCATGGCTGAAGAGTGGCAGACGGAAGGTTTAGTCACATTCAGAGGCTATGACACAATCGATCTGGCTTACATGGACCTGAAAAACGGTCAAATCGACGGTGTTTTGGGCGACAATACAATGGCGGAAGCCTATGTGAAATCGATGGGCGGATTAAAAATTGTCGGCGATCAATATTCATCCGAAGAATTGGCTTTCGCGGTCTGTAAAGATAACAAAGATTTACTGGATAAAATCAATGCAGGCTTGAAAGCGTTGAAGGAATCCGGAAAATTCGATGAAATCTATAAAAAGTATTTCGAACAAACGGTAAATAAATAATGTAAAAGCCGCAGCAATCAAGCGGGAGTTCGGGAAAGTTTTTGGCTTTCTCACAAGGTGGGTCGGAAAGATATCGGCTGATATCTTTCCGACCTTTTTTATTTATCCGAAACAAATTCAGTGAAAACACTCTTGACATAACTATATCTAATTGATATAGTTATGTCAAGAGTTTCAAAGAGGTTGAGAAATGACTCAAAAAAATAATACGGCTTATATCATACTCGGACTGTTGACCCATAAAGATTCAAGCGGGTATGATTTGAAAAAAGAGATCGATCTTAAGATTTCAAGGTTTTGGAACATCGGTTACGGTCAGTTATATCCCACGTTGAAAATGTTGGAAGAAGAAGGTTCAATAATCGGTAAGCCTGAGAAATCGGAAAAAGGTCCGGATCGTATTATTTATTCGATCACTGAAAAAGGGAAGAAAAAGCTGACCGACTGGTTATCATTACCCAACGAAAAAGAATATGTGCGATATGAAATTCTCCTAAAATTATTTTTTGGAAATCTCAGCGGTCCGACAAATACAATTCAAAGAATCGAGACATTTCAAAAACAGCATCAGGAAGATTTACAGCTGATGCAGTCATTTAAAGCTGATTTGGAAAGCGTCTTTCAGGAAAATGCAGATCATCTTTATTATTACCTGACAGTCTTGTTCGGAGAACATATTTATAAAGCTTATCTTGATTGGGCAGATGAAGCCTTGGCATTTATAAATAAAAATCTGCTATCGGAAGAAAATAAGAAAGAGAGCTCATGATGAAGCGCCAAAAAATTCGTAAATTTCTGCTTTTAATTTCATTTTTATTATTTCCTGTCACCTTGTATTATTATTCTCCCGTACTGATTATACAAGGAAGCTTTTCGGGCATTGTTACGGGAAGTTTGATTCTGTTTGCGATCCAGTTTGTCGCTTCCCTTTTTTGGGGAAGAGCTTTTTGCGGTTGGGTTTGCCCGGGCGGGAGCCTTCAGGAATATTGCTCACAGGTTATTGATAAAAAGGTAAGTGATAAAAAAACAGACCGAATAAAATGGATTATCTGGGTGCCTTGGATATTTACGATAATTTTTGGTTTTATCTCACAAGGCGGAATAAAGAGCGTAAATTTCTTCTATATGACTGATCACGGAATTTCGGTCTCGGGCATAACAGAATTGGTTGTCTATCTTTTCTTTGTTTTCTTGATTACCGTTCTTGCGCTTACGGTTGGTAAGCGTGGGATGTGCCATTCGATTTGCTGGATGGCTCCGTTCATGATCCTCGGAAGCAGAATCAAAAATTGGTTTGGATATCTATCTCTTCATTTGGAAGCGAATTCGGAAAAATGCGTGAAATGCGGAGTTTGTTCTAAGAATTGTCCGATGGGCTTGAATGTCGAAGAAATGGTCCGGACAAATACTTTGCAAAATGATGAATGCATCCTTTGCGGCGGGTGTGTTGATCTGTGTGCCAAAAATGTATTGAGATTGACTTTCAAAAAAGCGGAGAAACCGAACACGAAGAAAGAATATATCTTGGATACTACGGAAGATCCGTCCAAAACCGTTTCAATATAGTTTTCTTTCAGGCATTCTGATGATAGGACAATTGGGTTTTTCATACGTAGGTTTGGTTTACTTATTGATGCTTTGGATTCCGAATGCAATATGGAGTAAGAATAAACCGATAGATTATCGTCCGGACCGGGAAAACAGAGTTTTATTGATATTTGAACGTGCAGGACAAGTGTGCTGTACTTGCTGCGTTCTTATTTTCAATGATTTGAAAATGACTCCGTTTTCCGGCAGAAGTTTATGGTTGATCGCATCGTTTTCCCTCATGATTCTATATGAACTAAAT
>DCTP01000081.1 GCA_002329625.1 Leptolinea sp. UBA1437 | reverse complement strand
TGCTATCCGTACTGTACATGGTGCCGGAATCGAAGTTACCGAAATCATCGACGTAACTCCATTGCCGCATAACGGTTGTCGTCCTCCGAAAAAACGCCGCGTTTAATTACGAAAGGAACAAAGAACAATGGCAAGATATACTGGGTCGGTATGTAAATTATGCCGACGCGAAAATGAAAAATTATTCCTTAAAGGCGAACGTTGTTTTTCTGCAAAATGTTCTTTTGAAAAACGCGCTTATGCTCCCGGTGATCACGGTAGATCCGGCGGCAATCGAGGCGGGGAAAGAGTCTCGGATTATTCCCGCCAACTGCGTGCGAAACAAAAAGTACGGAGAAAATACGGTGTATTAGAACGTCAGTTCCGCCGGGTATTTGGCATTGCAGTAAGACAATCTGGTTTAACCGGGTTAAATTTACTTCAGCTTTTGGAAACTCGTTTAGATAATGTCGTATACCGGTTAGGGTATGCGGAAAATCGTGCTCAAGCTCGTCAAATGGTCACACACGGTCATTTTGAAGTTAATGGCATCCCAAGCGATATCCCTTCGATGATCTTAAAACCCGGCGATCAGATTTCAGTTCGAAAAAGTTCCGCTTCAAAGACGCTTTTCAGCGATTTGGCTGATATAGCCGATAAACGTGTTTGTCCGTTATGGTTGGACCGAAACACGAAAGCTCTCAGCGGTCGTGTGCTGCGTCTGCCGGAACGAAGTGAAATCGATGGGAATATTAACGAACAATTGATCGTTGAGTTTTACTCACGGTAATATGAATTAGGCGCCGATACAGATTTGGTTTTTGTTGTATCGGAAAGGGGTGAAAATTGGCTACATTAAGCAATATGGTAACACCGAAAGTTGAGCGGGAACGTGAAGCTGAGAACTACGGCAAATTCGTGGTTTACCCTCTCGAACGTGGCTACGGTGTGACTCTGGGGAATGCATTGCGACGGGTTTTGCTCTCATCATTGGAAGGGGTGGCTGTTACGTCCCTTCATATCTCTGATGTAATGCATGAATTCAGCACAATTCCTGGAGTTCGCGAGGACGTTTTACAGGTAATGCTTCAGATCAAGCAGATTCGCCTCAAAATGTATGAGGGCGATGTCTCACATCTCCGTCTTGAAGTAAATGGAGAGGGGGAAGTAACTGCTTCGGATATTCAATGCCCTGCTGAAGTGGAAATCCTAAATCCTGAATTATATCTTTTCACTGTGGACAACCCCGACACCCATTTGGAAATCGATATGACCGTTGAACGCGGACGCGGTTATTTGCCAGCGAATGACAGAACAAACCGTCTCCCCATCGGAGAGCTGCCGGTTGATGCGATCTTCAGCCCGATTAAACGCGTCAATTGGAATGTCGGCTCTGCCCTTTACGGACAGAGTACGAACTACGATAAGCTAGAGCTGGAAATCTGGACGGATGGGACCATTCAGCCACAAGCTGCTCTGATTTTAGCTTCCAAAATATTAATCGAGCATCTCCGTTATATTTCTGGCATAACCGAAGAGGTACTGCCGGATATAATCGTAACGGAACAACACAGTCCACATGTTACGAGTGAAACTGCTGAAACACCGATTGAAAGTCTTGATCTGTCGGTCAGAGTCTTTAATTCATTAAAACGGACCGGTGTTGCAACCGTCGGAGATGTGCTTGATTTACTGGACAAAGGGGATGATGCTGTGAAATCAATCCGTAATTTCGGCGAGAAGAGTCTTGAAGAATTACGAGAGAAATTGCAGGAAAAGGGCTATCTCAAAAAAGAAAGTGATACGGAGTAATTGAAATGCGGCATGGAGTTGCAGGTTATAAATTAGGAAGAACGTCATCTCAGCGGAAGTTGCTGCGTATGACGCAAATTTCTCAGCTGTTTGAGCATGAAAGAATTATTACAACACAAGCCAAAGCTTTATCAATGCGCAACGATGCTGAAAAACTGATTACATTGGCAAAAAAAGGCAATCAGGGCGATAAAATCCAAAAAATGAATGCCGCCCGCTTAGCCTCTTCTCGGTTAGGCAATGATCGTGAATTAACCAAAAAGTTGTTTGACGATATTGCCCCACGGTATGATAAACGAAACGGCGGGTATACCCGCATGATTAAGCTGGGCCCTCGAAAAGGGGACGCTGCGGAAATGGTTGTCATCGAACTTGTCGGTGAGTGAGTTGTCGGAGCGGGAAAATCCCGTTCCAGACACTTGTGAACGTTACAAATTTACAGTTTCTTATGACGGAACGCTTTATTGGGGCTTTCAACGTCAAAAAGGGCGAAGAACGATCCAGTCAGAGCTCGAAACAGCTTTGACAGCGTTGGATTGGAAGGAAACGGGAATTATCAGCGCCGGAAGGACTGACAGCGGCGTTCATGCCGATGGACAGGTTTTTTCGGCGAGACTTGCTTGGCAACACAGTCCGGAAGCTTTGCGGGCAGCCTTGAACGCAAGATTGCCGGAAGATATTTCTGTAAAGGATGTCGAGCGAGTACCGGATAACTTCCATGCACGCTATGACGCGTTTTCCCGGACCTATCGATATCGAATTTATTTTGCCGAAGTCCGGGATCCGCTTCGCGATCGCTTCAGACTACGGTTATGGCCCGAATCGGATTTGAAAACCCTGAATCAAGCCGCTCATATTTTGCTCGGTGAACATGATTTTCGTGCTTTTGGTTCCCCGCCCCGGAAAAATGGCACCACAGTTCGGCGAGTAATAGCGTCCGGTTGGATTCCTGAAGATAGGGATGAGATCGCATTTGAAATCGAAGCGAATGGATTTCTCTATCACATGGTAAGGCGGATGGTATTTTTGCAGCTTCAATGGGCTAACGATCGAATCGATTGGAAGACTTGGGAAGATGCGGTGCTGAATGCGAAACCGACTCATCCGGGAATTGCTCCCGCGAAAGGGTTAAGTCTTTACCGGGTCCGATATGAGAAACTGTGAATCAGAAAAAAGTTTATTAGGAATTGGAGAGATGACTGTGGAAAAGACCTATGTCATTAAGGGTGAACCTGAAAGCGAATGGCTGCTTGTTGATGCGAACGGGCAGAGCATTGGGCGTTTGGCAACCCAAATTGCAAGTTATTTATTGGGGAAACATAAACCGACATATTCCCCGGGTGTAAAGATGGGCGATTTTGTGGTTGTGATCAATGCTGATCATCTGGCAATTCCCCAAAAGAAATTGGCGACGAAACATTATTATCGCCATTCCGGTTATCCCGGAGGCTTAACGGATACAACATTAAAAGATATGATGCGAACATATCCGGAACGTGTTATCGAATCGGCTGTTTGGGGCATGCTTCCGCACAATAAATATGGACGTGCGTTGATGAAACGGCTAAAAATTTATGCTGGTAATGAGCATCCACACGCTGCTCAGAATCCGACACGTGTGAATTAAGGAGTAAAAGAATGGTCGGACGATATTATGAAGGAATAGGACGTCGCAAGGAAAGTGTTGCTCGGGTACGCATCAGTTCGGGAAGCGGTGATTTTGTGGTAAATGATAAGCAAATCGCGGATTATTTCAATCGCCTCGGCGATGTCGAATCGATTCTCGCGCCTTTTACCGCAATTAACCAAGATCAATCAGGGTTTGATGTATCTGTTCATGTGAACGGAGGCGGTGTGACCGGTCAAACCGAAGCGGTTCGGTTGGGATTAGCACGGGCGTTGGTTAAGATGGATGATACGCTGAAACCGTCACTCAGCCATGCGGGATTACTGACTCGCGACCCACGGATTAAAGAACGAAAGAAGCCGGGTTTGAAACGAGCTCGCAAGGCACCGACTTACACAAAGCGTTAATTATTTGTGTCAGAGTTTGTACTATGGAAAACCCGTTCGAGTTCGGACGGGTTTTTTAATACAGGGGAAAGATCGATATCCACTTGATCGGAAAAACAAGATCGGATCGTCGATAAAAATCAAAATATTTTTCAGTGAAAAAACAATTATTTGGGAGGCATAAAAACGATGAAGAGCAATTTCTCAATTCGAACCGCTTCATCTGCCGATGTTAAGTTAATTTTGCAATTTATCCGTGAACTGGCTGAATATGAAAAAATGGCAGATGAAGTGACAGCTACCGAAGAACTGCTATCCGAATGGCTCTTTGAAAAAAAGAGCGCCACTGTCTTAATCGGCGAATCAGAGGGAATTCCGATCGGTTTTGCGCTGTATTTTTATAATTTTTCGACATTTCTCGGGAAGGCGGGTATTTATTTGGAAGATTTGTATATTCGCGAGGAATATCGTCACCGAGGTTTTGGCACTGAATTCATGAAAGCATTGGCGCGGATCGCAACCGAAAATGATTGCGGAAGGTTGGAATGGTGGTGTTTGGATTGGAATCAACCAGGAATCGATTTTTATCTTTCTTTGGGAGCCCGGCCTATGAAAGATTGGACGGTTTATCGAATTACAGGCCAATCCTTGGCGGAATTGGCGAATAAAAGCGATTCTTGATGCGGAATGAGAGATATGAGATTATAAAACCCGTTTTTGTACGCCAAGGGCGGTTTTGAGATTTTAGAATATTGCGCTTAAAGTTTCGATCGCTTCATCGACTTGTTCTGTCGATATTCCGGAGTAGTTGATCAATAATGTTCCGTTTTCACGGTTGTTTCTATCAAAATAATATTCGGACAAACAAGACAAATTGATCCCATGAATTTCAGCTTTTTTGACGATTTCCTCGTCTTTCATCGTTGTATCTACTTTCAGTAAAAAATGCAAACCGGAATCTTCTTCGATGATTTGAATCCGATCTTGTAAAGGACTTTGCCGCAGAGAAAAAATTAATTGGTTTCGTAACCTTTTATAGTAATTCCGCATGCGATTGATGTGCTGTTCATAATAGCCTCCGGCAATAAAATTTGCCAGAACCAGTTGATCGAAACTCGGGACGGTTGACGAGTAAAACCCCAACTTTTGGTTGTATATTTGCATGAATCGGTCAGGCAATACCATATAACTGATTCGCAACGAAGGGAACAGGGTCTTAGAAAAGGTATTGACGTAAATTACTTTTTGATTTTGATCGATATTAATCATGGGTTGGACCGGTTTTCCTTGAAAGCGAAACTCGCTGTCATAATCATCTTCGATGATGATTCGGTTTTCTTCTTCATTCGCCCAAGCCAAGAGTTCGTTCCGTCTCGAAATCGGCATGACGATGCCCAACGGAAAGTGATGAGCCGGAGTAATGTGCACGACCTCGGCATCCGAAGACTGTAAGGCCTCCGCGGAGATTCCATGATCATCTGTTCGAACCGGCAGACAAACGGCACCGTTATTGCGATATATTTTGGCGATTTTCTGATAGCCCGGGTTTTCCACCGCATAGACTTTATCTCTGCCAAAAAGCTGCACGACCAAACTGTACAGATACTCCGCTCCGGCACCGATCACAATTCGATCCGCAGAAACCGTCATTCCGCGAAAATCATGCAAATAAGTTGCTATGGAATTTCGGAGCTTTTCATTCCCGTTGGACGGTCCGGACTCTAATAGTTCCGGATTTCTTTCGGATAAAACTTCACGCATTAGTCTTGCCCAGATTGTAAAAGGGAATTGATCCGGAACGGTGCTGTTGGATTTGAAATCGAATCGGATCTTATGCTCCCGACGCACCGGCATGATCCCTTTCGTTTCGCGATGTTCCGAAGTCAAGGGAACGGTTTGTTGAAGAGGAACAACAAAATATCCTTTTCTCGCAATCGGATAAATATAACCTTCCACAATCAGCTGCGTATAAGCGTTTTGAACGGTGATGACACTGATATGAAGATGTTCGGCTAAATTCCTTTTGGATGGCAGTTTTTCATTCGGTTTCAAAATCCCGCTTTCTATATCTTTTCGGATAAAAGCATATAAGCAGAGGTAAAGCGGTTTTTGTTTATTGTGTTCCAAAAGATAAGTAAGCATGGTTATTCCAAAACTGGTATTAATAAATTATATCAAAATGGATATTGCAATCATATCAGATTCCGGTTAAATTGTGTAGGTACTATAAAAAAACAGGAGTGTTGCAATGGTAGAAAATGATCGTTATTCTCTAAACAAACAATTAGCGCAAATGTTGAAAGGTGGGGTGATTATGGATGTTACCTCACCGGAGCAAGCGAGAATCGCGGAAGATGCAGGAGCCTGTGCCGTCATGGCATTGGAAAGAATTCCGGCGGATATTCGGGCTGCGGGAGGAGTTTCCCGCATGAGTGATCCGAAAATGATTAAAAGTATCCAGGAAGCGGTTTCTATTCCGGTTATGGCAAAAGTCCGTATCGGACATTTCGTCGAGGCTCAAATTCTTGAAGCAATCGAAATCGACTATATCGATGAGAGTGAAGTTTTATCACCGGCTGATGACATTTATCATATTGATAAAACAAAATTCAAAGTTCCCTTTGTCTGCGGTGCAAGGGATTTAGGCGAAGCTTTACGCCGAATCAATGAAGGGGCGTCGATGATTCGGACAAAAGGTGAGCCGGGAACGGGGGATATTATTCAGGCTGTCCGTCATATGCGGAAGATGAATGCGGAAATTCGCAGGATCCAATCGATTTCGGAAGATGAGCTGTTTGAGGCTGCCAAGGTTTTGGAAGTACCATACGATTTATTGAAAAATGTTCATGAGAATGGCAGACTACCCGTTGTGAATTTTGCCGCCGGCGGGATCGCCACCCCGGCGGATGCCGCTTTAATGATGCAGCTGGGTGCGGAAGGTGTATTTGTCGGTTCCGGAATTTTCAAATCCGGAAATCCTGCCAAGCGGGCTAATGCCATTGTCAGAGCGGTCACCAATTATCAGGACCCGATCCTTTTGGCGGAATTGTCCGAAGATTTAGGCGAAGCGATGGTGGGAATCAACGAAAATGAAATCGCACTTCTGATGGAGGAACGCGGAAAATGACCAAAATCGGTGTGCTTGCCTTACAGGGAGCTTTTATTGAACATTGTCAAATTCTTCGTCGTTTGGCTGTTGATTGCGTAGAGTTGCGCAAACCGGCCGATATCTCTCAAGATTTAGACGGTTTAATTTTACCCGGCGGTGAAAGCACTGTGATGGGCAAGCTGCTGAATAACTTGGGAATGCTGATCCCGATCCGCAAAATGATTTCGGAGGGATTACCGGTATTCGGTACCTGTGCCGGAATGATTTTACTGGCTCAAAGGCTTTCGGAAGATTCGATCCCCCGTCCGGGGACGATGGATATAACTGTTCGCCGGAATGCATATGGGAGGCAGATCGGGAGTTTTAATTCGGTAGCGACATTTGCCGGAAAGCGGGTTCCCATGACTTTTATTCGTGCGCCCTATATCGAAGAGGCGGGCTCAGAAGTCCAAATTCTTTCCGTAGTCGATGGACACATCGTGGCAGCCAAGCAAGGAAACCAATTGGTAACGGCTTTTCATCCGGAATTAACAGATGATCTGACGGTTCATCAGTACTTTCTGGATATGATTTCATAGCTTTTATTGAGATGAAAGAGTCCCGCATCAATCGATGTGGGACTCTTTAAAGAATGCACGACTATGGAATATAAATGCCTTATCCCCCTGATTTACAGTAAGCCGACCTGTTCATTGAAGGATTTAATCAAAGCGTCGATTTCATCTTTTTGGGCGGCGATTTCCGTCCAATAATTGCGGTCATACCACTGCGCATTCAATTCTTCGGACGTCTTACCCTGTTGTTCAATCCATGTGTAATATTTCAAATTGTGAATCCGTTTCCGATCATAATAGGACAATTCCAGCATATTCGATGTATTTTCACCCATCAAATAGCGACCAAATGCGTAAGAGGCATCATCACGGGTAAATGGTCCGAATTCTTCGTTGTATTCGGTCAATCGGGTCGTATACATATCAACCGAATCGGTGAATACGGTCATCACCATATCTTCGCTGGTCAGTTCATTGTATTTGGCAAACTTAATCGCCGACAGCAGATTGGCTACGCTGGAGATTCCCAATAGGTTGAGTTGTTCGACAATTTCTTTCGGAACGCCTTTCTCAACCAAGTACTTTTTTCCTTCCGGTTCATTGAAAAGCCTCAGCAAATGAACACAAGCATTATCATCGATCGAGGTTACGAAGTCTGTATTGCGGACATTATGGATCCAAGGAACATGCTTATCGCCGATTCCTTCAATCCGATGAGCGCCGAAACCATTCATTAATAAAGTCGGGCACTGCAAAGCTTCACTGGCGACAATCTTCATATTCGGGTGGAGTGTCTTGAGGTAATCTCCGCAGGCGATTGTGCCGCCGGAACCCGTATTGGAACAAATACCGGCAAATCGATCGTTTTTCTTCATTAATTTTTCTGAAACTTCACGCATGGCATTTCCGGTCACATGATAATGCCAAAGATAATTACCCAATTCATCGAATTGATTGAAAATCATCAATTTTTCGCCTGATTTTCTTAATTCCCAGCATTTATCAAAGATTTCTTTCACGTTTGATTCTGTTCCGGGGGTGGCGATGATTTCATCAGCGACTTTTTCCAGCCAGGCGAAGCGTTCCCGGCTCATTCCTTCCGGAAGAATAGCGACGGATTTACAGGCGAGTAAGGCGGAATCATAAGCTCCGCCGCGGCAATAATTTCCGGTGGAAGGCCAAACTGCTTTCTCTTCCGTCGGGTCAAATTGTCCGGTTACCAGTCTGGGAACCAGACAGGCAAACGCCGCACCGACTTTATGGGCACCGGTCGGGAACCATTTCCCCACCAAGGCTACAATTCTGGCATCGACACCGGTCAAACTGGAAGGCAATTCTATATAATTGACATCACCGAAGGTTCCGCCTTTTTCAACCGGTTCATTTTTCCAGGTGATTCGATAAAGGTTTCGCGGATGAATATCCCATAAACCGATAGACTTTAACTCATTTTTGATTTTCTCCGGAACTAATTCCGGATGAATCTGTTCTTCAAATGTAGGGATGATAATATTTCTTTGCCGAGCGCGTTCAACAGCGTGCTCCAAGCGATCTTTTTTGATTGTTAAATCAATTCGTGCCATTTTTTTCCTCTTATTTCTTAATAGTTTGTTTTGTTTGCAGGTCTCGTTTTAGATAACTAAAACTTATGTAATCTTTTTGACATTCTAATATTCCGTATCGAATAAATGATTCCTCCCGTAAAATTATTCTTTTCTTTCCTGTTCGGATGGCTTTTCCGAGCCTTCGTCATAGATGGAGGGAGTAATTTCCGCAGCAATATAGAGGGGTCGATTTTTTACTTCATCATAGATCCGTCCCAAATATTCGCCGATAATCCCTAAGCAAATCAACTGAACGCCGCCGAGGAATAAAGTTGAGATTAATGTCGTTGCCTGTCCGACTAATTCATTGCCATTAATGCGCAGAATAATAACAACGATGATCAGTAAGATGCTGATGAATGCAACGATGAAGCCGATAACCATCGCAATTTGGAGCGGGACGTAAGAAAAACCTGTAATTGCGTTCCAAGCCAGCAGGATCATTTTTTTCAACGGATATTTGGTCTTTCCCGCATAACGTGGAGCTCGTTGATACGGAACGCCGATTTGCTTATAACCTACCCATGCTGACATTCCCCGCAGGAATCGATGTTTCTCTCGCATGGAATTCATCACGTCCAAGACTTTGCGATCTAACAGACGGAAATCGCCGGCATCCAACGGAATTTTCACATCGGTTATTTTATAAATTAAGCGATAAAAAATGGAAGCAGTCTCTTTCTTAAACCACGATTCCCCTTCTCTTCCTGTTCTTACGGCATAAACAACTTCATACCCTTCCTTCCATTTTTCGATTAAATCCAAGATTACCTCAGGTGGATCCTGAAGATCGGCATCGATTACAATCGCAGCGTCGCCCAAAGCATGATCCATGCCGGCAGTCACCGCAATTTGATGTCCAAAATTACGGGCAAAAAAGATAACTCGGACACGAGGGTCTTTTTGAGAAAGTTCTCGCATGATTTGGGATGATCCGTCAAAGGATCCGTCATCCACCAGTATCAATTCCCAAGGTTCGCCGGTTTGATCCATTACGGAAACCATCCGTTCATATAAGACCGGAAGGCTTTCCTTTTCGTTGTAAACTGGGACGATCACAGAATAAGTAGGTTTCATATTGCAATCCTTTTTTTCGGAAGGGCTAATTCCCTTTCGCTTTCAGATACTTTTCCAGAGCGGCAAGGCTGGGCTCGATAATCACCGCTTCCCCAGTTGCTTTCATGGCGGAGCGAATATCTTTTAATCCGCTGCCGGTGTTAATGACAACAACGTCGTCGTCTTCCCCGATTAACCCTTCTTCAACTGCTTTTTCCATTCCGACATAAGCGGTAGCTCCAGCCGGTTCGGCGAAAACACCGATTTTACCAAGTTCTGAAATTCCGCGATAAATACTTTCATCCGAAACAGCAATGAAAGCTCCGCCTGTTTTGCTTGCCGCGCGCACTGCTCTTACACCGTCGCGAGGCAGATCTACGGAAATGGAATCGGCAAATGTTGTCGCATGAACTGGGATAATCTCTTCGCTACCTTTTGCCCATGCTTGATAAACGGCGGATGATTTCTCGGACTGGACTCCGAAAATGCGTGGCATTTGAGGAAGCCACCCCAACTCTTTGAGATCGATGAATCCTTTATGAATTCCTGAAATGATATTTCCGTCTCCGACAGAAACGAAGACGTTTAATGGGGCGGATGTTCCGTTTTGTTTGGAAATAATTTGTTCCCAAATTTCGAAAGCGGCGGTTTTTTTGCCTTCCGCGGTAAAAGCATTGTAGCCTGTGTTACGACAATACCAGCCATATCGTTCCGCGGCGGATATAGATAGGTCAAAAGCACTGTCATAATTTCCGTCTACCAAAATCACCTCGGCGCCAAAAACCAGAAGCTGTGCGATTTTTGCCGGAGGTGCCGATTTTGGGGCAAAGATGATAGCATGCCACCCGCTGGCTGCAGCCATTCCCGCCAAAGCCGCTCCCGCATTTCCCGTGGAAGCGGTGACAATTGTTTTGGCATTTATTTCTTTTGCTCGGGCGATCAGAATGGCACTGGCTCGATCTTTAAAAGATGCGGTCGGATTTCGTCCTTCATCTTTGATCCAAAGGTTACGGATACCGATTTTTGCGGCTAATTGAGGCTCGTAATAAACAGGGGTCCATCCGGCAGAATGAAGCGGAGTTCCGAAAAATCCGGGATCCTGGACAGGCAACAACGGTGTGTAACGCCACAAAGAAGGTTCGGCGGATTGAAAGATTTGTTTCGGATCGATCGAGTTTCTGATTTGATCGTAATTAAGGATCACGTTCAAATTTCCCTGATCCGCATCACAGACATAGCCCGAATAAGGGGCATCAAATTCCTTTCCGCAGAGACTGCATCGATATCCTGTAAATTTATTCATAATTCTTCGTCCTGTTTCCTTGTCGGTTTGATTTTTTATTGAGTTACACAACCTATTGTTTTCAGCATTTCGGTATATTCCGGCTGATTGACTGTTTCGGGAATCCCGGATATTTGCTCGCAGAAAAAAGGCAGATTCTCCGGGTTCATGATGACTTTTTTACTTAACTCCGCGGCTCGGGACCAATCTTCGCCTAAGATTAATGCTTTCACTGCCGGAATAAAATCCAAAGGATCCTGCGAAGATAACCCCAGTTTTAACGCGGTATCAGCGGCTTGATAGGCTATTTCTGGGTTATCGTTCTGAAAAGCACGGTTCATTTCTTGAAAATAATAGCAATATCCGTGATCCGGTTCTTTACCAATCGGTGATGGCGGCATGGCTTGAACGGTTGAATTGGATTGAATTAAATTAATATCGGAAATTCCCGCAAGACGAACGATATTTTCCGGTAATCCGGGATATTTGGCTTCTGATTCGGTAATCGTCCAAAGACAAGAACCTTTTTTGTAAAATAATGCCAGAACGTGGCTGCTGTCCGATTCAAAATGATGACTGCGATAATCATGCACAATCGGCTGATCGGGTCGGAGATCCTGAAAATAGGTTTCGCTGCGCAAATCCAAATCAAAATATTTATATTGATAAGTATTCCCTTTCAAAGCAGGCGCATATTGCCAATTTACAATCGGTGTCAAATCACTGTCACTGTAGCGATCAAGTGGAATCTGTTCGGAAACCAAAATTGTCCCCGCCTGCAATTGCGGCGCTCGCCAAGCAAGTTGCCAAAAATAATCATTCATCTTTTTGGCTTCATTGCGATAGACCAGAGCGTTGGTGTAATGGGAGCCAATTGCGAATGCGATTNNGCGATTATTGATGCAGTTACTAAGGTTTGAAATTTATTTTGAAAAACAAACGAAATTCCGACACTGATCAGCATAGCTACACCGACACTGAAAGAAATGGTCGGTCGATCCCAAGGGAAATCGAGTTCGATATTGATCATTGTCACCCAAAATGGAATGCCGGCTGCCAACAGTGCGACTAATCCGGTGGTCAAAAATTGAACCTTCTCATTTTCAATTGCTATTGATCGTTGTTTGCTTTCTCGATTGTGAAAACGTCTGAGAGAATAAGCAAAAAGGAAAAAACAAGCTAATATCAACAGCCAAAAGATGATTTGATTCTCTTCTCCGGTAGGCCGGTTCAACGCTTTTCTCCATGCCGCGATTGTCACCGTATATAGATCAGTCAAAATTTTCCTGAGTATCTCTGAAAATGCGGCTGCCGGATTTTCGTTGAATTTATTTAGAAGTTTTGGCTGATAGGTTTGGAATGAGAAAATAAATACCCGCCAAACCATAAAAATTATCATAGATAATAGGTATGGGAACCAATGAAAAAAGATGTTTCCGATTTTCACTGGTTTCTTTACCGGCTCATCCTTAAACCGATTGACTTGTTGAAACCATAACAGAAATGGCCGTATCAATTCCAACCCGATAAAATATTCACAGGAAAAAAGTGCCGTTAACGAAGAAAAGAATCCGACGATTGTGAGCAGGATACCTTTCCATGATCGTTTCTCCAAAAATCCGGATTCAGAAGTTTTCAGCATACACCAAATGGAAAATAGACATAAATCCAATGATGCGAAATGCAAAATATATTGGACTGCGATCGGTTGTTGATGAAAGCCCGGATAAACAGCAAAGAGTAATACGGCTCCACTGACAACGCGCGGGATATCCGACCAAACCATTTGCAAAATTTTAAAAAACAAAAAGACAGCCAACCAGCGTTGAAAAAGCAACAAAACATGATACGGTAAAACATGTTCTCCGAAAAGAGAAGTTGCCAGAATATAGATCCATGCGGAATACGGCCGGTCCCAAGCGACAAAAGCGGGAAATCCGGCGGTACCGTTCAGATGATATTCATAGATATAAATCCAGTCGTCCCCATAGAAACTGAACCAGCCTAAAAATACCGGAATCCCATAGGCGATAAGAATCGCCAAGGTAAACAGAACCGGTAGAGAAGGCTGTTTGCTTCCGGAGGATGACTTGTTTGTCATAAATTTATTTTCCGATTGATCGAATCACCTGGAATTTGAAAAATCCCGGAATGAAATAGCTGAGAGAATAATCGATCATTCGATCTTTTTTGTCATAAAGATAAGCTTCCAACCTGAGGAGACAATCTCCTCTTTGAAGCTGCATTTTTTTCGCGATAGCGGTTGTGGCGGGGAAAGCGGCAACCAATGTTTTGGAGTGCGAGAGTTCCGGCTTTCCTCGTCTCAGGAATAAATCCAACACCGAGCCGGTGAACCCTTTATCAAGATCTTCCTCTTCCAGAACATCTGGCAATACATTATCGATTAAATATGCCACCGGACGATCAGCTACCCAGATCACTCGTGAGATTCGGATAACGGGATCACCCTGTTGAATGCCGAAATGTTTTGCGAGTTCTTCATCAGTATTAATGTGATTAATTTCCAGGTATCCCATCTTCACATCCAACCCCAGCCGTTTTGCCTGTGTTTCGATGCTTTCAAGCACTTCCAGCCCGCTTTCGATGTTTTGTTTTTGATCGAGGACAAAAGTTCCAACCCCTTGCCGGCGACGGATCAAGCCCTGTCCTTCAAACGTTCGCATCGCTTCGCGCAGTGTAGCTCGAGAAACGCCCAAACTAGCTGCCAATTCCGGCTCGGATTTTAATCTGGTGCCCGGAGGTGTCTCTTCGATAATTTTTGCTAAGTCAATATTCAGTTTCTGAAAAAGACTGAGATTCTCATAATTGTTTTCTTGGTTTTTCATCTAATCACCTGATTTATTTTTTCACCAATCCGGCTGCGGCTTTATTATGTCGTTGCACCAGATCCGGCACATTCACGGTCATTAATTCTCCGTTTTTAACAATTGCTTTTCCTTGAACATAATTGAAATCAACCCACCCCGGGTTACAGAATACCAATGCAGATAGCGGATCGGTCAAGCTGCCTGTATAGCGTAATCGATTCATATTGACGGCGATAAAATCGCCACATTTTCCTGGTTCCAGAGAGCCGATATCTTTTCTGCCTAAGACCGCCGCTCCGCCGCGGGTTGCGATTTCCAGCACTTCCCGTGCGGTGATTAATTTCGGCGCATTTTCACCGCTGAGCGAAGCGCCCATTAAACCGGCACGGAGGCGTGCCATCAGTAGAGCTTGTCGGACTTCCGCCAACATATGAGAGCCGTCATTACTGGCAGACCCATCTACTCCTAATCCGACGTGAATTCCTTCCCGTAAATATTCCATCAACGGAGCGAAACCGGAACCGAGGCGCATATTTGATGACGGACAATGAGCGACTCCGCAACCGTATTTCTTATAAACTTGTATATCTTCCGGACTGACATGGACGGAATGTGCGAACCAGACGTCATTTCCGAGCCAATCGACCGAAGCCATATAATCTACCGGTCTGAGTCCGAATTTTTCGAGTGTAAAAGCTTCCTCATCCTCTGTTTCCGCCAAATGGGTGTGCAAATGGACTCCGTAGTGACGGGCTAATTTTGCGCTTTCCCGCATTAATTCGGTTGAGACACTGAAAGGAGAACAAGGTGCAAAAACAATTTGCAGCATCGATCCCGGTTTCGGATCATGATATTTTTCGACAACCCGAACACAATCTTCCAAAATATGTTCTTCCGTGTCAACAACGCTGTCCGGTGGAAGTCCGCCTTTGGATTCGCCGAGGCTCATCGATCCCCGCGATGCATGGAAACGCAATCCCACCTGGCGAGCACCTTCGATCTCATCATCCAATTTAGACCCGTTCGGGAAAAGGTATAAATGATCAGAAGCGGTTGTACAGCCTGAAAGCGCCAATTCAGCCATGGCTGTCTGTGTCGAAATATAGATATCTTCCGGAGTCATTCTGCCCCAAATCGGATAAAGGGTTTTTAACCAATTAAAGAGATTCGAATTCTGGGCTCCGGGAATCGCTCTGGTCAATGTCTGATAAAAGTGGTGATGTGTGTTAATCAGCCCCGGAAGAACGACATGGCCGGATAAATCCAGAATTTCATCCGCTTCCGTAGGTAAATCCGATGTTTTCCCGACGCTTTCGATAAATCCGTCCCGAATCAATAATCCCCCATCGGAGATTTCCTGATTGTTGTCATCCATGGTAGCCAGTACCAATGCATTTTTAATTAAAAGTGTGGACAATGATTCTTTCCTCCTTTTTGATAAGCAAAGAATTGTCTAATCATTTAGAGCAGTTCTACACCCTTGTTTATACCCCATTTTGGATTGTCTGACAATATGATATTCATCATAATATACGACAAATCGAAATGAAATTTGAAAAAGGAAAATATTAAGCGGAATATCTGGAAGCGGCGAGCAGGGTATTTTGCATTAGCATTGCTATCGTCATCGGACCGACTCCGCCTGGAACCGGCGTGATCGCTTTGGCAATGTTGACAATCTCATCAAATTCGGTATCACCTGTCAGGATATATCCTTTGGGTGCGTCGGGCGTATTCACTCGATTGATTCCCACATCAATCACGATCGCGCCCGGTTTTACCCAATCCCCTTTTACCAGTTTGCTGTGCCCGGCAGCGACCACCAACAGATCCGCACGGCGGCAGACGGAAGCGAGATTGACGGTCTTTGTATGACAGATGGTGACCGTGGCATTATTTCGGCACAGCAACTGAGCGGTTGGCATACCGACAATAGAAGACCGGCCGATCACCACGGCTTCCATTCCGGTAATATCTGGCTGAACACTGTGAATTAGACGGAGAATACCCGCTGAAGTGCATGGGATAAACCAAGGCTCACTTTCTTTTCGGGCCAGCATTCCGGCATTAATCGGATGGAATCCGTCCACATCTTTTTGTGGATTAATCATCGATAAAACGGAATATTCATCGATTTGCGGCGGTAACGGGAGTTGTACAAGGATGCCGTGAATTTCGGGTGCGACATTTAATTGATTGATCAACTCTTTGAGCGTTTCAAATTCGGTATCTTCCGGAAGCGTATAAGAAACCGAATAAATTCCCAACCGGTCGCAGGCTTTCATTTTATTTCGGACATAGATTTGGGAAGCCGGGTCATTACCGACCAACACAGTTGCTAATCCCGGGACTGACAAACCGGCAGCAATTCTCTCTTTTACGGCAATGCCAACCTCGTTTCGGATTTCTTCTGCAATTTTTTTCCCATCAATGATGACAGCGGTCATAGTTTAGCCGAGCCGTATGGATCGGGCTCATCTGTTCCTTTTTTATTTAATCAAAAATCAAAGCTTTCCAGATTTCCCAATTTTCATATTTGACAGGTTCCATGGTTGGAACCTGTGTGGGAATTGGTGTGGGTTCATCCACCGGAAGCGGAATAATGACGTAATCCCCTTCCTGTCTCATCAACCCCTGTTGTCTTGCCCAAGATTCAACCGCAGCGTCAGAACCGGCATAATCGATTTTTTCCGATACGAGATCCAGCGTGGATTGTAAAGCGGTTACTTCCACTGCCAAGGTATTTTTTTGTTCTCGCAAATAAGTCAATGTGCTGATACGGGTATTCAGATCGATCAACATGCTGACGACGACCAAAACCAAAATAATCAACCAGATTTGCTTTTTTGTGAGAAGCCATTTTTTCATGCTTTAAGTTTACCAGCGAATGATTTCGACCAAGCTTTTTTGCCGGATAAATCGGCCTCCCTTTGAAAAGAAAAAATCCCCGACGGGATTCTTTTTCTGTATCATCTGTGCCGAAGGAGGGATTTGAACCCTCATGAAAGTACATTCACTACGCCCTGAACGTAGCGCGTCTGCCAATTCCGCCACTTCGGCATTAATGCTTACTTATTTTAAACCTTTGGTACTTTTTGTCAAGGCAACGAAATGAGGGTGTGTTGTTGTTCAGCAATAATGTCAATTAACCGAAAACCTGTATTCTTTTGAATCAAAGGATCATATACGGAATATGTTCTGATCAAATTATGCCTTATCTATTATCGATAATCGTTCTTAGAACTATTCCGAAAGATTACTCCCAATCTTCTGGTATGTATCTCCGAAGGCGTTTTGTTTCACTGTGTTTTCTCTTCTCACCTCTGCGCGCTGCCTTTGCCGTAACGCTCGGATGGGTTGCTTTTCGCTTTTTGGGCGTGATCGTTGCTTTCCGGATTAAATCGATCAGCCGTAGTGTGGCATCAAAACGATTTTGTTCCTGAGTACGGAATCGTTTGGCGTCGATGATTAAGACTCCCTGATCATTGATGCGATTACCGGCGAGTTTGATCAAACGCTGTTTGATCTCTGGATCCAATGAAGTCGAATTGCGCACATCAAATCGTAACTGAACCGATGATGCGACTTTATTTATGTTCTGTCCGCCGGGACCCGATCCGCGAATGAAATTAAATTGAATCTCATTTTCATTAATCTTAACATTCGGGCTTATTTCAATCATAATTTAAGTATAGCAGGCGAAATCCTTTAAGCTGTGGACGATGTCTCTAACTTTTCGGTGTATAAATAAAAAATTCTGCTTTTATCGATTGCGATATGGGAATTTCTTTGGTTATGTCGAGTTTGACTGATATTGGCTGTTATCAGCCCGATATCGAACGAATTTATAAAGATAAGGAAGAGTAGTGCCGGTTTATTTTTTGTCCCGTTTTCGCCTGAATAAACAGAATAGTATAGAAAACCGTCAGCAAGTTCGCTTTACGTGTTATTATTGCATTAAAATAAACAGCGCTTCATATCAAATAATCGGGTGCAAAAATCGGTATTGTAATGTCCATATCTTTTTCCGAGTTTATATACCTTATATCCCATAATGTTCCTCTTCTTATAACCGTTATTTTGACCCTTTGTGTGATTATTGTGAACGGTTGGACGGATGCACCGAATGCCATCGCAACCTGTGTGGGTACCCGCTCTCTGAAACCTCAATATGCCCTGATTATGGCTGCGGTTTTTAATTTCTTAGGCGTCTTTGTGATGACTATTTTGAATTCTACCGTTGCTCAAACTGTTTATAAAATGGTGGATTTCGGGACCAACTCAAGCGAAGCCACTCTGGCACTATGTGCCGGAATGGTTGCGATTGTCCTTTGGGCGACCGTTGCCTCTTTTATGGGAATTCCAACCAGCGAAAGTCATGCATTGATTGCCGGACTTTCCGGAGCTGCTATCGGTTTGCATAGCAGCTTTGCCGGAATCAATATGAGTGAATGGATTAAGGTAATTTACGGATTAGTTTTGTCAACTATTATGGGGTTTGGTTTAGGCTTCCTAGCTTATAAGTTAGTAAAAGTAATTTTTCAAAGTATCGACCGACGAAGGACGCATAAATTTTTCCGTCATGCGCAGGTTTTCGCAAGCGGTGCCATGGCTTTCATGCACGGAGCTCAAGACGGACAAAAATTTATTGCTGTTTTTTTGCTGGGAATAGCATTGTCTCAAGGTGAAACCAACCAATCCGTTTTTGTGGTTCCTTTATGGTTGATGGTTTTATGTTCTTTAGTCATGTCTTTAGGCACTTCGATCGGTGGGTACAGAATCATTAAGTCAGTCGGGATGAATATGGTAAAACTCGAACCCTTTCAAGGCTTTGCATCGGATATTGCCGCTGCCAGCTGTTTGTTGATCTCCTCTCTTTTCAGCCTTCCTGTCAGTACCACACACACGAAAACCACAGCGATTATGGGAGTAGGTGCGGGGAAAAGGATTTCGTCTGTGAATTGGGGAATTGTTAAGGATATGGTCTGGGCTTGGGTTTTAACATTTCCGGGCTGTGGGTTGATCGGCTTTCTGGTAGTAAAGTTGTTTGTTTATTTATTCTGATGTGGGAAAGGAATGGATTTCATGGCTCCAAAACGGAATGATTTCTACTTTAATGCTTTCATTGAACAATCTGAATTTTCCATACAAATTGTTGAGAAAGTCAAAAACATTTTCGAAAACTATAACACAATCAATTTACGCACTTCTATGGATGAAGTTCACTTACTGGAACATACGGCAGACATCAAGCATCATGAAATAATGGAAAAACTGTCCAAGGAATTTATTCCTCCGATTGAAAGAGAAGATATTGTTGTACTCACACAACTTTTAGATGACTTGACCGATTATCTCGAAGATATTCCAATTTTGCTTTACACCTATCATGTTAAGACGATCGATCAGGCAATGATGCAATTTATGGATGTCATCGACCAGTCGGTTCATCAGGTAATGAAACTTTTGAGTGTGTTTGGTGATTTCAAAAAAGATCTTACGATTCATAAATATATTATCGATATCAACCGGCTCGAAGAGAATGGCGATATCCTTTTCCATGAGTTTATGTATAAGGTGTTCGAAGAAGAACATGATGCCCGTTATTTGATCGGTCAGAAAGAAATGTTTACGAAATTTGAAGGGATTTTGGATACGGCCGAAGATATTGCCAATGAAGTCGGAAATATCATTATGAAAAATTCCTGACGGATGATTGGGAATCGGATGTCACTTTTAATTTTGACCTTTATATTGACATGAATAATCGCTTAAGGTATTCTTAAAAGGCGTTCGGGCGGGACCGGCGCGGCGGATACCATCGAACCTCGTCAGGTCCGAGAGGAAGCAGCGATAAGATGGATCATTCGGGCGCCGCCGGCAAACCTGTTCGGACGCCTTTTTTGATTGATTAATAAAGGATTTATGCCCGAAAATAATTCTCCAATTTTTTGCAACTACGACGAATCCGATTACCAGAACCGATTTTGGGGCGAAGGGAAGCGAGCATATGAAGACGCTTCCGAAGCCATTGCTTTGGAACGCTTGCTGCCGAAATCCGGCCGATTGATGCTGGAGATCGGTGCCGGAGCCGGGCGGAATACGTTGCGTTATCGGGGATACGAACGGATTGTTCTAATGGATTATGCCCTCACTCAGCTACAGCAAGCTCAACAGCGATTGGGAAAGTCCGACCGGTTTATCTATGTTACCGCCGATGTGTACCATATGCCGTTTGCGGACGGACTGTTTGATGGCGCGACGATGATTCGCGTTCTGCATCATCTGAGTGAAATTCATTCGGCTTTGGCTGAGATCCAACGGGTTATGCAATATCAGTCCGTTTTTATTTTGGAATTTGCCAATAAAAGAAATTTGAAAGCGATTTTTCGATATTTAACCGGCAAACAGGATTGGAATCCTTTTTCTCCCGAACAAGTGGAGTTCGCTGAACTGAACTTTGATAATCACCCCGATACTGTAAGAAAAGCACTTATAGAAAACGGGTTTATACCGGAAAAGGTATTGACTGTTTCAAATTTACGAATCGAATCGCTGAAGAAAGAAGAAAATTTGGACTGGATGTTGAAGCTGGAATCCGCCCTGCAATATTTAGCTTCCCCATTCAAGCTGAGTCCGAGTATTTTCATTCGCAATCGACAGTCGTTGGAGAAACCGGACGCAGTCGATTGGGAATTTTTTAAATGTCCCAGCTGTCACAGTTACGAAATCGTTGAGGAATCTGTCAAGGTGCATTGTCATTCCTGCGGTCGGGATTATCCGATTATCGATGGCATTTATGATTTCCGATTGAAATGAATTTCGATAATTGTTCTGTTCACTCACAAAAATCGATAAGACTGCTTTCTTAAATTTAAAATAAAAATATTTTATGAATAAGTATTAGTCGGGTATAATATTTCCCAAGTATTTTCAATTATTTGGATGATTGCCGTTTTAAATTTGGTCAGTTCTTTATGAAAAATCTCAACCGGCAATCGGATCTATAAGGAGAATCATATGTCAATTCCTGCGTCGGAAACGGTTATTTTAATTACCCGGAACGGGATGGGTGAAGGGACTCCCGAACTACAATTAAAACTGATTTCGGTTTATCTTAAGTTGATCGATGAAAATAATATTCTGCCGGCAGCGATTTGTTTTTATACCGACGGCGTAAAGTTGGCGACGAATGGGTCGCCGGTCATCGAGTCTTTAAAATCACTCGAAAAGAAGGGCGTGCGCTTAATTCTGTGTTCCACCTGCCTGAACTTTTACAACTTGGCTGATCAAGTTGCGGTCGGGATTACCGGGGGAATGGGCGATATTATCGACGCTCAATTTAAAGCCGAAAAAGTAATTTCTATATAAAACAACTTTCACCGCTGTGATGAATCAAATGGATCGATTGGAAAATAAAAAGGAAGAAAAAAGTGGGCGCAAAGGGACTCGAACCCCCGGACCTCTTGTGTGTGATACAAGCGCTCTAACCAACTGAGCTATGCGCCCCAGGTGCAAACAGCATTATAGCAGTCCTTTCCGGAACTGACAAGAAAGTTCCGCCGATTTCTTTACAGGATGCGGTGAAAAAATCGGGGATTTTGTTTCGCTTCGGAACTATTCTTCTGAANNCATATCCTTCCGGCCAAACGGCTTCGGTTGGTCCCTGAACGATCACTTTTGATAAATCGGCACGATCTAAGATGGCTTTTGCTTTCGATAAGTCAAAATCGGCGGTTTTTCGGAAAATCCATACCGGAGGATGATCATAAACGCTGAAAGCTTCTTCGGCAGCGAATGGGCTCAAATTTTTAACCGGAAGAACAGGGGCTTGATTCCAATAGAACTTACCGGTTAAGTCGGAAAAATAGAGCGGTCCGAGCTTGAAAGGCCGTTGAAACTGCGCTGCTAATTCGAAGCCGAGACTGCCATCGAACAGTGACTCATAATAGTCAATGGTCATCGGGTAAGTTAATGGAATACGTACGCTGCTCCAAATTCCGCGTTGACTGGGAAGAATAATATAATCGGCTTGGTCTAATACATCCAACAGCATTTCTTTTTTATTCTCACTGTCAGGCCAACGAATTTCATTGGTGATTCCGGTGTAAAGTTGTCCAAACGGATCTTTACCGTAAAGCGGAAAAGGTAATCCTTCATCCCAATTTTCATTGGCA
>DCTP01000061.1 GCA_002329625.1 Leptolinea sp. UBA1437 | reverse complement strand
CTCGAATACTTTCTGTTCCAAAATTTGATTCTGGAGATTTAAAATCATTTCTTTTTCAAGGGAGATCTGAATATATTTCCAGCTCCCCCAATAAAAAAATATTGGGACAGCAAAAGCAAAGAAATCAATTACGCCGATATGCGTATCAAAAATACCTAAATAGGATATGGCAAAAGTTACTAACGGAAACATCAGAAGGAATAGCCATCGTGTCTCTCTGCCTTTGTTCGTTACAACATTAAGTTCATCCGCAGTACTGTGCTGATAAACTCTCAACCAACCGCCGAATGCGACGATGCACAACGACGGCATATACATAAAATCAATTAGGGTATTGGGGATATATATATTATTGTAAAGTACAAAATAATAGCACAGATCCACCACCGTAAATAAAACTAATCCGAACGAAATAATTTGTAAGAAAGGTGGAACTTTTCCGGAACGGATTGATTGGAACCAGGAAATGATGCCGATGCTTATCAAAAGATCTGAAATAATACAAAAAACACTTGCATAATCTAAAGAAAGCAAATCATTTAAAACCGCGAGATCTTTCTGTACAAAAATAATCCAAAATGATAAAACGGTTAAATATCCAACAATCACCAAATCGATGAAAAATTGAACAAGATCCCATTTCTTTAGCAATAACGTTGCAAAATAAAATAAAGAAATAAGAAACATTAAATTCGTGATTGCGTAGAAAAGCCAAATAACCGAATTATTCTCGGGATCTCCTCCTCGAAAGTCGACGATTGCCCATAGGATATCGGCAATCGCCCAAGCAAAGCAACCAGAAGCAAGCAAAATCAAGGACTTGCTGACTCTAAGAGAACGATTTGATTTTCGATACGAAAAAACCAGAATATCTCCCGCCATCAGCGCATTGAGCGGAGACAGGATATTACACCATAATTCGGAACGGTATATCATAGCAATAAAATATGAGATGAGAAGAATCAATAGAATGGCGATTCTTCCTATTAATAGATTCTTTGATTCTTGCTCCATCTTTTTCCTTTTACTGTTTTTGAAAACCGATAAATTGCAACTTACTTAAATAATAACGATTTTATCGTAAAATACAATTTCAAGTAATTTATTACACTATTTTGTTATGATTAATTACACTATTTACCAACAAGCTTTTATCTTTAATTACTTTGGGTTCGAGGGAATCAGATGCTAAAGAGTATCNNCTAAAAAGTGTCGACCATCATCCTTATCATTAACCTTCTATTGAAAATTACATAAAGCAGCATAACGCTCCTGTAGATAAGGAGCGTTATTTCAATGTTCATTCAAATTTTCTATGTTTCACAAATTTATAGAAACTCCCAAAATATTTTAAACCCAAGAAACTTATTTTGCTCATGTGATTAGTATAAAATCTTTTTATCGATTGATTCATATTTATGGAGTTTTATAATAAATAAAACGTTATTTTCATTCGTTATTTCAAGAAACCAAACAAATTTTGGCTCAAAATGATATTGTTATTTTCATCATTCAAGGAATATTCCGAACGTTTCTATAATTGACCGCATAAATAATTGTGATATATTTAACAAGGTAAAAACATTCTCTTTTAGCGAGTCGGGAAAGAACGCGATTCAAATAAAGAAAATGGGAAAAGAAAAATAATTATTTATTTTAGGAAAATGTGAAAGGAATTCATATTAATATGTCAAATTTGTTCGATCTAAAGGGAAAAGTGGCCGTCGTTACCGGGGCGTCATCCGGTTTAGGGGCTCAAATGGCGAAAGCGCTAGCCAGACAAGGTGCAGATGTTGCAATTCTCGCCAGAAGAGTTGAAAAATTGAACCAGGTTAAAGCTGAAATTGATAAGTTGGGGGTTCGCTGCCTCGCAATTCAATGCGATGTATTGGTTAACTCTGACATTACCAAAGCGGTTGCCGCTATCAAAGAGCATTTTGGCAAGATCGACATTTTAGTCAATAATGCCGGCGTTGGAATGGCTGCACCAGCAGAAGAAATGACTGATGAAATGTGGCGAAAAGTGATTGATACGAATTTAAATAGCTATTTCTTCTTCTCCCGCGAAGTTTCAAAAATCATGATCGAAAATCATTACGGAAAAATTATTAACATTGGTTCCATTCATAGCACGGTTGCTATGAGCGGCTTACCGGTCAATGCGTATGCTGCTTCAAAGGGCGGCGTATTAATGTTGACCAAAGCGCTTGCCGTTGAATGGGCAAAATACAACATTACGGTCAATGCGATCGGACCGGCTTATTTCGGAAGTGAAATGACCGCGGAATTGATTGATAACCCGGGTTTTGCTCAGGTATTGAAGACATATTGCCCGATGGGGAGAGCCGGGAAAGAAGGCGAATTGGATGGCGCGGTAGTTTATCTGGCATCAGATGCATCCAGTTTCACAACTGGTCAAATCTTGAATGTTGACGGTGGTTGGACAGCTATCTAGCCAGACTTCCGGAAGGAAGAAATCTAACGGACCAAAAAAGCGGTTGCCTGAAATGCAACCGCTTTTTTTGTGCAAAAATCTGAATCCGGTATTTCAATCCAATAAGAGAATCGTTTTTTAATTCGCCTCAGACTTTACGCGGCATTATAATCAGAAACGGTAAATCAATATCTTGATTAGCACATAAAAAGGATGATTTCATATGTCGGAAAAGGAATCGAATGCCAAAATTAAAATCACCAAGAACGGTCCCTATCTTGTATCGGGAAATATCCCAATTCATGAGAAAATAATTATCCCCCACGGACATACCTACAAGTTAATCGAAGGAAGAAAATTGCCGCAGGCAGAAAATTACGCGCTTTGCCGTTGCGGGCATTCAAAGAATCCGCCCTTTTGTGACGGTTCCCATCTGATCGAGCATTTTAATGGGAAAGAAACCGCTTCACGAGAACCTTATTCGGATCGTTCCGAATTGCTCGAAGGACCGGGAGTTGATCTTCTGGACGATGGTAGATGCGCCTTTGCTCGATTTTGTCATAGGGAAAACGGAACAACTTGGGATTATGTGTTGAATTCGGACTCGGAAGAAGCAATCCAAGAAGCGATTCAGGCAGCCAATGAATGCCCTTCCGGAAGATTGACCGCCATAACCAAAAAAGGCGAACTGTCAGAACCACACTATGATCCGGAAATCAATATCGTGCAAGATCCGGAAAAGGGTGTAAGTGCCGGCATCTTCGTCAGAGGAAAAATCCCCATCGAATCCGAAGACGGAGATGCCGGCACTTACACNNCATCGAATCCGAAGACGGAGCGATTTATGAAATTAGAAACCGAGTTGTCTTATGCAGATGCGGTCATTCTCGGAATAAACCTTTTTGTGATGCCTCCCATGTTCCTTTCGGATTTTCAGACGGACATGTTCCGGAATAGTCTTTTGAGAGGGGACGAGAAAAACATTCGATAAATAGGCATATGGAAAACTTTTACTCATTTTTCGGAATAAGTCCTATTATACAAATTCGATGATATATCCCTCTCTGAATCGATAGAAAATGAAACGAATTAATCAATCGATATTCATCAATGAATCTGGTAGTTGAATTCTCTTTGTAAGGAAAACAATGGATCTGTTAATCGCTTTTCTTGTACTGATCATATCCGTTTTGTTCAGCCTTTTTCAAAATTTTTCCTTGCTCATTCCGTTAGGAATCGGATTAATCGGCTTCATATCGGTCGGCCTTTATCGTCAATTTACACTTCGCTCTCTATTTAAAATGGCGTTAGATGGTGCAAAAAACTCCCTCGGCGTTATTCAGGTTTTGGCATTAATCGGGTGCTTGACAGCCTTATGGCGAGCTTGCGGAACAATTTCATTCTTTGTAGTTTTTGGCGTCAAACACATCACACCCCACATTTTCATTCTGGTAGCCTTCTTGCTTTCTTCCTTTGTTTCCTACGCCATGGGAACCAGCTTCGGTGTAGCCGGGACGATCGGTGTGATTTTAATGTCGATCGCTCGAGCGGGAAATGTCAACGAATTGATTGCCGCCGGAGCGATTTTGTCCGGTGTTTATTTCGGTGATCGAACGGCACCGACATCATCATGTGCCAATTTGGTTGCATCGCTTACAAAAACCGATCTGTATGATAATGTAAAACGCATGCTGAAGTCCGCTGCGATTCCGTACGCTATTTGCATTTTTCTTTATGCCGTTTTAGCCTGGAAGAATCCGCTTTCAAGAGCGGACACATCGTTGGTCAGCATTTTGGAAAGCAATTTTTCACTTTCGGTCTGGACTATTATACCGGCAGTTATTTTATTAGTTCTGCCGTTATTCCGTATCCCGGTAAGAATCGCTGTTTCGGTAAGCATTCTATGCTCATTCGCTGTCAGTATGGCGTGTCAGCAATTGAGTTTTTGGGATACTTTTCATACAATGCTCTTCGGCTATAAACCTTCAGACCCCGCCTTAATCAGCATTTTATCCGGCGGCGGTTTTATTCCTATGCTCACTACCATCCTAATTGTGACCTTATCAAGCACCTATTCCGGCATCTTTAATGGAACGAATATGATTTCCGGAATCCAGGGAAATATATCCAATCTCTGCGATAAAATCGGCCGCTTCCCGACGGTTGTCGCGATCAGCATTCTCAGCTGCGCTGTATTTTGTAATCAGACGATGGGCATTATTTTCACACATGAAATGGTCAGCAAAATCTATCAAGAGAAAAAAATTGACCGAAGCACTTTTATGTTGGATATCGCCAATTCAACTGTACTGATTGCCGTACTGATCCCTTGGTCAATCGCTTCTTCTGTTCCTTTATCTTGGATGGGGGTGAACTTCAGAGCGTTGCCTTATGCTTTTCTGCTTTATTTCATTCCCTTATTCTATGCTATACAAGAATGGCATAAAACGGAATGAAATTGATCGAATCACTGAAAAAATCAAATATTTTTTGATTACAATTAAATGAAAGAGAACTCCTATATGAAAAGGGGTTGTCAAAATGGAGGTCTACTATGCCTTGGACAACAAAAAATTTTCCGAATAGTTGGAAGAATTTTGATCCATTGTTGCGAAAAAAAGCGATCGATATCGCAAATGCCATGTTGGCTGACGGCTATAAAGAAGAGGATGTCATCCCGATCGCGACCAGCCAGGCGCAAAAATGGTATGAGAATGCCACACCCGCTGATTTGAAAGAATTAGAGAAGAAAGACGTCACCAAACATACTAAACCGAAAGGTCCTTCTGGCGCCCGTCTGATGGAAAAGGACGTAATTGTTCGATATCAACCAGATCAAAAACAATGGGAAGTTATTTCCGATGGCGCCTTACAGGCGGATAGTTTACATCGCACTAAAAAAGAAGCTGTCAGCCGTGCCCGAGAAATTGCCGGGAAGCGCGGCACAAGGGTAATTGAGAAAAAGAAATCCGAAAGCTGAAGGAAGCTGGAGGATAGCCACAGAAACCAAACAGGCTGTCAACTGACAGCCTGCTTGGTCGAATTGTTTTGGTCGGAGAAGACAATATGAAAATGGAATAATATTTAATACCCAGCCGAAGATGGTTTCTTAATTATCTCTGATTACTTATCTGATCAATTCTATACTTAACAATCAATTAAAATAATAACTTTACCTTATCACTATACATATCAAGTAAATGTTTATTATATTCATCGCCTCCAGGCATATTTCCGCTTCTAAATATAGGCGGTGTATATCCTTTGGAAATCAAATACTTGCATGTTTCAAAAACCAGAAAATTTACGGCGAAACAATTGCAAAAAGTTGATGTGGGACCTACATCTTGTTCGCAACCATTAATAGAAATTACAGCATCG
>DCTP01000060.1:16020-16154 GCA_002329625.1 Leptolinea sp. UBA1437 | reverse complement strand
GGTACATTCAGATCAAACAACGTCGGAACAACGGTAACGGTAGATGTCATTGTCGGCATCGGCGTCAATGTAGCGGTCGGTGTCGCAGAAAGCCGCGCAATCGCTTCGGCTTGTTGCGTCTGATGAATGATTGC
>DCTP01000060.1:2425-15907 GCA_002329625.1 Leptolinea sp. UBA1437 | reverse complement strand
CTTTTTTCCTCCGTTTTTTCGGGTTGATGTCTCGGTTTTGATTTCATCATTAAATCAAGTTCTTTGGTCTCTTTATTTAAGTCGGTATCGACCGGCAAGGTGCCCGGCTGCCTCACGACCGTCTGAATAGTGTTTTCGTCATATATCTTAATTGCAATCGCGGAAGCATCTGCCGGACTGTTCTGATTGGCAGCATAAGCCAATAAATTTCGAACGATTTCTTTCGGTGTGTCGGCTTGAACGGCTTCTAAAATCTCATCCTTACCGATATAAGCGGTCAGTCCGTCACTGCACATCAACAAGACATCCCCCGGTTTTACTTCGATACCGTCATAAATATCAATGACAATATCTTTTTCACTTCCCAATGCCCGTACAACAGGATTGTGAACTTCGTTTTCAAACGCTTCTTCTTTGGTTAATTCACCCTTTCGAACTTTTTCTTCGAGAATATTTTGATCTTCGGTGATTTGATAGACTTTATCGTTCCGCACAACATAAACACGGCTGTCGCCGATCGTGCCGATAACGGCATTCCCATCCGTTATCGCGGTAGCCAGCGCAACCGTTGCCATCTTTTCCTGTTTTAATTCCGCATAAGCATAGATTTCGTTATTCGCATTCCGCATGGCTAACGCCAATTTATTCGCATCGATAAAGTCGGCGCTTTTGAAATATTCATAAAGGATTTTCTTCCCTGCGAAGCGGGCTGTGATTTCCGGATGAAACGTCCCCGTCACACCATCCGTCAGGACATACAAATTCGAGGCGCCCACCGTTCCTTCGGGTTCCTTTTCAAAGAATATAACGAAATCTTCATTGATTTCTTTATGAACGCCGGGAATCGTTCCCGCATAGCCGGATGAGTAGATTTTTTTCTCCGCAGTTTTATCTTCCATAAATATCCTTTGACTCCTGATTCATCCCAAAAATCGTTCAAAGAACTTCATTCTTACCAACAAATAATGTGCAAGTTTTATGCCAAAATCGCTACGATCGGTTTGATTTCATATCACGCGAAGCAATAACATCAATACCCGTACCGAGTACATTCTTTACAATCACATCACCCATCCGAACAGGGGCGGTCACTTCTGTTTTTCGTAATTCAGCCGACAGGTCTTTCAATCGATCTTTCGGGAAAGGCTGTGTAACGGTAACCGGTAGTACCGGATGAACTCCGTTACGAATTCGGACGGTAGAAGCAAACATCCGTCTGGGGTCTTTTATTTCCGATTCGGCATATTTTTTCCCGCGTTCACAGGTATTTCCCAAAATACGAATTATTTTTTCATCTTCCATCTCAACCGTTATGCGGCAGCCGCGAGGACAGGTCACACAAATTAATTCTCTTTTTTCGATCATTTTCCCTCATCAAAGAATTTCAACGGTTATTTCATCCGCCTGTTGAACAACATCATAAACCGATTGTGGAAGTGAAACAGAAACCATTTCCCCCGGTCTGGCATAAGGGAGTCGTTTTCGGATAATCTCTTTCTCACCGTCCCGGACAATAAGTTCCACCCTATGTTCAAGCGGAGCGACAACCCGCATCTGCAACAATATCGAAGTCTCTTTCAGCGATTCGGGACGGATTAATTGCGGTACCACATATCTGACATTTTTTCCTGCCGATGTTTTTACCTTTTTCCCGGAATAGGATGCTTTTCCGCGAATATAATCGGCAGCCGATGACCCCGCTTTTTCGCCGGCTTGGCTGACATAATCCACCAAATCATAAACATGGACTACATTTCCCGCGACAAACATTCCGGGGATGCTGGTAGAAAAAGTATCATCCACCACCGCTCCCCCGATCCGCTCATCCATTTCAACCCCCGCCCTTCGGGTCAACTCATTTTCCGGGATCAATCCGACGGACAATAACAACGTATCGCAGGGGATAATTTCAGCCGAAGAAGGAATAGGAACNNAGCCGAAGAAGGAATGGGAACCCGTTTTTCATCCACCGCGGAAATTTCCACCGCCTCAACCCGTTTTTTTCCGATAATTCTGCTGACGGTTTGATTTAAAAACAACGGGATTTCAAAATCCTGCAGGCATTGAACCAAGTTTCGCGATAATCCGGAAAGATAAGGCATAATCTCGACCACACGTTCCACCTGAGCACCTTCCAATGTCAGCCGTCGAGCCATAATCATTCCGATATCACCGGATCCCAAGATAATAAAACGATTTCCCGGCATCAACCCGTCGATATTAACCCAGCGTTGAGCAGTCCCAGCTGTATAGACTCCGGCTGGACGTGTGCCGGGAATTCGAATCTGAGCCCGGCTGCGTTCCCGGCATCCCATACTGAAGATGACGGCTTTAGCTTGCAGCGTCCGAATTCCGACCAAAGCGCCGGAGACCGTCACCCGTTTATCCTGGGACACAGCCAAAACCATGGTATCCATCAGGAATCGAACTCCGCAATCAATTGCACGATTAATAAATCGCTGCGCATAGGAAGGCCCCGGTAAATCTTCTTTGAATGTTTCCAACCCGAAACCGTTGTGGACGCATTGCTGCAAAATTCCACCCGGTTCCACGTCGCGATCGATCAATAAAACCTGATCGCATCCGTTTTGTCGGGCAGCGATGGCTGCCGCCAACCCAGCCGGTCCGGCACCGATAACAATCACATCATATTCCGATCGAAGGTTCATAACTTTCCTCCGATCGTCTTACTTTCCCGAAAAAGAAATTCGGACCCCGGATCATTCTTCCGAACTTCCAATGGTGAGATGTTTAATTCGCGTGCCAGAATGTTCACCACTCGGCTCATATCAAATCCGCCCTGACAGCGGCCGGTTCCCGTCCAAGTCCGTCTTTTGATGGCATCGTAAGTTCGGGCGGGGATGGGGGCATGTATTTCCGCAACAATTTCCCCCTCGGTAATCCCTTCACAACGGCAGATTATTCTTCCGTAACGGTTATCCGCTTCGATTAATTTTTGGCGTTCCGATTCGGATAAATGCTTGGGTGACGGCCGACGTTTTCGAATCGGGTCCCATTTTGGATTTGGCGTTAATCGGACACCCTCCGCTTTCAGAAGTTCCATAACTCGAAGGGCAATCGCCGGGGAGGCGGTTAACCCTGGTGATTCGATGCCGGCGCAGTTGATAAGACCATGAATCTCCTGTGCGGATTCAACAATAAAATCAGAGTGATAGCGAACCGCAGGGTCCGGACAAGGGGCATTTCCGGTTGCCCGCAATCCGGCGAATGTTGCGATCGTCCAACGCAGATCGACGGATGGGATTAACTTCCGCACATTTTTCAGCAGATCATTCAGTCCTTCCGAACTAATCGATTTGTCTTCTTTATCGGAAACAAATTCGGAGGTGGGACCGACAACCGTATTCCCGTGAGTGGTATTAAAAACCAGCACACCCTTTCCTTTTTCGCTCGGTACCGGAAATATTACCGTATCGATTCGGAATAAATCCGGATCCAAAATACAATATTCCCCTCTGCGCGGCGTTATTTTAAAATCAAGGCGACAATTTGCCTGATGCATAACTTCATCAGCATATAATCCGGCGGCATTGATTACCCACTGACAACCGAAATCTCCGCGATCGGTATGAATTCCCCGAATCACATTTTTTTCAATAATAAAGCCTTTGAATTCGGTATTGAGGCGAATCTCCACTCCGTTATGAAGTGCATTCTCCGCAGCCGCAATCGTTACGGCAAAAGTATCACAAATTCCGGCGCTTTCAGCGAACAGGGCACCGCTTACCTCAGGATTAATCTGCGGAATTTTTTTTCGGACTTCTTCCGCTGAAAGAGTTTTCAATCCCAAGACTCCGTTTTGGACCCCTTGTGATTTCAGTCGGTTCAACGCGGGCAGTTCTTCATCCCCTATCGCGACAACATAATCCCCGCAACGGGTAAAATCAAAATCAAGTTCCGAAGCCAGGGAATCCCACATGCGATTTCCCGCAACATTCAATGCCGCTTTTATTGTTCCCGGTAACGGGTCATATCCGGCATGAATCAACGCGGAATTGGCTGCGGAGGTCCCGCAGCCGACATCGGAGGCTTTATCAATTAAAAGCACTTTCGGGGAATAGCGCGAAAGTTCGCGGGCAATCATACACCCGACCACGCCTCCCCCGATGATAATAATATCGTATTGATCCATTTTCTTTCCTAAAGTATCGATCGTTTTATCGGCAAAAAAACCTTGTTTAGGTATTATACTTTCGTAATAAAAAGGCTGCCCGACGAAATCGAC
This sequence comes from Leptolinea sp. UBA1437, assembly GCA_002329625.1. Classification (GTDB taxonomy): domain Bacteria; phylum Chloroflexota; class Anaerolineae; order Anaerolineales; family Anaerolineaceae; genus Flexilinea. The sequence goes on along the minus strand of DCTP01000060.1, from coordinate 11,661 downwards.
AGACAGCCCTTTTAAATCATTTCCAAAAATTTCAANNGGCCAAATATTCTCTTTCGGAATTCCGATCTTCTTTAAAGCCGGAAGGACAATCTGAACCATCGGGCCGGGTCCGCAGATAAACACGTCGTATCGATCCTTATTTTTCGGGTAATGTCGTTCGATCACATCTTTGGTCACATAACCTTTTTCAAAGGACGGATCATCGGTCTTCTCAAGGACATGGACGACTTCCAAATTTAATTTTTTGGACAGTTCATTCAGTTCGTCATAAAATCCGATGCTTTCTTTGTCACGNNCATACCGATTCCGCCGGCAATCAACACAAAACCTTCATCGCCCAATATATACGGATTAAAGATGCCAAAACCGCCCTCGACATAAACGATCTCACCGGGTTTCAGATCCTTAATCGTAGCGGTAAAATCACCCAACTCTCGGATGGCAAAGCCGATTTTATTTTGGTCAACATCCGAGGAAGCGATCGAAAACGGATGCTCTTTGAAAGAAAAGCGGGAATGTCGCACTGTTATCCATGCGATTTGTCCGGCATGATAACGAATCGGTTTCTGATTTCCTTTTCCGGCGAATTCCAGTCTTAATTCGGTGGTTGCATTGTTGCGAACCAGCACTTCCTTAATGACATAAGGTTTGCACATGGCAGACAGTGAAGAAAAGACGCGCAGCCACAGAATAGCAATCGCAGCCAAAACGGTCAAAAAAACATAGTAACCGTGTATTAATGCATTGCCGCTGTAATAATTCACCCCAAAAGTGTGAATTAAGCCAAAAACCACCATAAGTATCGCAAGGAGGGAATGCCCGATTTTCCAATAATCATAGTTAAGTTTCAATTCCTTACGAAAATAAGAAAAATAGACCAAACAGCCGGCGGCCAATAAAGCAATGGGGCCGGCTTTCATATAAAGCGGATAATCTGCAAATATATTTACCAGTCGTCCGATTTCCTGATTGTTGATCCACAAAGCCACAAGATGAAAAACCACGAGCCAAAACCCAAGGATGGAGCATGAATGATGAAATTTATATACCACATCCAGATTAAAAGCGCTGGTAATTTTCTTTTCTCGCATAATCGGAATAAAGGAAAGGATCATCAGGGACAACCCTAACATCCCAGCAAAAGAACCGATCTCACGCGGCACCGCTCGCCACGTCCCGTTTGTCGTGTTATTGATCGCAGCGACAACCAACGGGAACAAGGCAAAGACAACAAACAGGCAAATCCAGAATATCCTTTTAACTCGCAGTTGAGCGATATAAGCTCTTCTTGCCGAACGACTGGCAGCAGTATTCATGTTTGATTACCTTTCTTCCTACGGTCTCTCAATTCCGTCAACCGTAATTGCCGAATCACCCGCAGCCAAATCACTGATCGAATCGATTAATAATTGTGCGGAATAAGTCGGATTATGGATATATCCGGCTGAGGTCTTGACCAGTTTAAAGTTATATGCGGCATACATCAAACGCGGTGTCCAGTCGGCATACTGTTTCTCATCCTCTTCCTGAGTCCCGTTTCCGTTTTTATCCGCAAACCAGTAGGGATAGACATCGGAATTTCCGATCTGAGCTTTGGCAACATCAACCGAATAGGTCACCATCGCTTGAAGCTCTCGCTCGAGTAATCCATTGATTTCCTCATAAGTGGATTCGTCGGTATTTCCGTCACCGTCCAGGTCTTCTTTGGTGCGGCGAATTTTTTGCTGATCGGGCCAGGTTTCGACTTCCGCATGGCAGGTTGAGCATTTTTCCAATCCCGGATCTGCTAAATGCAGGCTGTGAGGATCATGGCATTCGGTACAGGTCTGTACACCCGAAGCATGCTCAAAGCGAGCCGCGTAGGTTTTTCCTTCATACTGATAACCGGCGTTTGCTTCGGATCCCAGATAAATACCCGCCACATTCAAATAATGCGGATTGACGAAGCCCAGATTTTCGCCCTTATCATCCGGAGCGGTCGAACCGATTTTCTGATCCAGCGATCCGTTAATTCCGGCTTCCGTGCCCTGATGGCATGTCCAGCAGGACGCATAAGACGGTTCGGCTGCGACTTCTTTTCCGGAAGGAAAGACCACCGAAGTTGTGTTCTGGATCACTTCATTGTGACATGCGGAACAATCTACAACCGATCCCACTTTGGCAGGGTTATCCACCGTCATGGCAGCTGTTCCATCGGCTCCGAGATAATCCTGCATTCCCGCAGACGAATGGCACTGAGCACAGGTAACGGGTACTTCACCTTCTTTATCCCAATGTCTGAATGCTTCGGAAGATGAATCTCCGTGAGCGGATGCCGCCCATTTATTCGTCATCACCCCGATTTGTACCATTGGAGCAGCTTCTTCCGCAGTTTTATCGCCTTTGGTTGAATACATGAAGCCAAGCACGCCTGTTGAAACAGCCAGACACAAAACTACAATTGCAAGCAGAGCTGATTTTTTCATATGAATCCCCTTTCACTAAGAGATTTTATAGATTGAACAGACAAAAATAAAAAGCCATACCTCTTGGCTACGGCTATTTTCAAATTATACTTTTTCCTTTTTATCTTGTAAATGCTTTTTGCGATTATTAATGAATATTCTCACAATGTTTGATCGGCATTGTGATGTGAATGGAAGCTTCATAGAATCGGAAACAAAAACGTTGTCAATTTACATCGTTCTTTTTATAATTTTCCCGGCAACAATACATAATATCACCATCACGACACCAATTAAAATCATTTTTCCCATCGGAAGATCTCTTCAACCCTTTCTTTTTCTTAATGATCACTCTTTTAGAGCATCAAAACAATGGCAATCATCGGAAAAACAATTCGCGTGTTTTTATGATTAATCATGAACAGAACTCCAAATAAGACAGATAATGCCACAGTGAATAGCCCAGTTGCGGGATTTTGAATAACAAATTGAATGAATCCCCAAGATACCGCCAAAAAATAACCGCCCCATGGAATTTGGTCTTTTTGAAAATAAAGATCTCCGGCTTTTTGTCCCAAAGCGATTGCCAGTATGACTAAGATTGATTTGAAGAAATAGGTAATATATTGAAATATAAACTGTACCGATCCCAGTTTTTTATATTCCAAAACCGGTTTGAATCCTCCGCTCATATAAGAGACGAAAAGAATTCCGACAATTACCAAAAGGACGGAAAAAAGAATTTGTGTCAAAGTCGAGTTTTGCTGTCTTTTTAAAATATCAAAGTCATAATCTTTCTTGGCACTGCGTACGATTAAGAAAGAGATAATCGCCCAAAAAAGGCTGATCAGTGCCCAATGAAGACAATTTTGCCTTATCGTCCAATTTAAAGAAGAAACCGCATAAATTTTGGTTTCGATAAAGATTAAAACGATTTCCAATCCGAACGCTGCAAAAATCCACATAGCCAATCCGAATAGATCGCCCGCATTCTGTTTGCTGTTTTTATTATTTTTTTGTTTTTTGGACATAACAAAGGCTCTATTTCCCTTTTTATTCAATAAATTACGTCGAACCTGTTGAATTATAATTTCAAACTTGAGCATTTATAACAATCAACCTGATAAAAGCCTAAATATTTCTGAAAACAGAAAATCATAAAGATATAATCAAATAAAAGCCAAATAACCGAAAAAGGAAAAAGCGCATGGATCCCGAAGTTTTTCTTGATCTCTACAACAATCTGGAAACAAAATTAAAAGGTCGCGGAAGTTATTATAACGACAGGTATGAAAGCCCCATCATCCGCTTTTCGAATTCAAGTGAAGGGAAAGAATACCGAGAAGAGCTATCGACAATTCGAGATATTCGGAATTTGCTCGTCCATTCTCCTCTGGTAAACGGCAAATATCCGGTTGAGCCGTCGGATGAAATCGGCGCGGTTTTAGAAGAAATCTTGGAAAAAGTGGAACAGCCCAAAAAAGCCATGAACTATGCAACTTGGGCGGATAAAATTCAAAAAACCCGTTTAGACGAAGAAGCCTATCCCGTGATGCGTATGATGGAATTAAGAGGATTTTCTCATGTTCCGGTTGTCGAAGGTGAGAAAATGATCGGAGTTTTCAGCAAAAGCACCGTCTTCAGTTTCCATATCCGAAACAATATGACTACGATTCAAAAAGGAATGCGAATTAAAGAATTCGGCAATTTGCTAGACATTGAAAATCACTCGAATGAGTATTTTGAATTTGCACCGAAAGATGCCTTGTATACGGACATCCTTGAACTTTTTAACACCAACTATAAAAAACGGCAGAAAAGATTGGCAATTGTTTTCCTGACCGAAACGGGCAACTCTCAAGAGAAACTGCTGGGTTTGATCACCCCTTGGGATGTACTCGGTAAATAAAAATCCATGCGTCTGCTCAGACCTGACTCTTGCGTAAATCTAATAATGTTCTTACAGTGAAATGCTACAATAACCTCACGTTGACCTTTTTAGGCAATAAATGAACGATTAAAACGGTGATTCGAACTGATTTTTCGGTTCGATTTAACGAGAAAGATGGAAAGAAATTATGATGCGATTTGATCGATTTACAGAAAGTGCTCAAGACGCAGCCCAACGTGCTGTCGAGATTCTTCAACGTTACGGACAAAATCAAATTGATACCGAGCACTTTTTATTGGCACTGATCGAACAGCCGCAGGGGACCGTTTCTCAAATTTTAGACGAGATGAATGTTTCCACCGCTGTTCTGTCAGACAGATTAGATTATATGCTTCGAACTAGTACAAAAACCAACATTTACGGCGGAGGATCCGGACAAATATTCATTACACCCAATGTGAGAAGAATTGTTGACCAAGCGTATATCGAAGCCAATCGTCTGAAAGACGAATATACCTCTACCGAACATATTTTTTTAGCGATTTTGAATGAAAAAGGGACTCCTGTTGCAAAATTGATGGAAGAATTCGGTATTACACGAGCCAAAGTCTATGAAATTGTTGTAAAAATGCACGATAACAAAAATGCTCCGGTACAAAACAAAGATTCCAGATATAAGAATCTGCAAAAATATTCCCGTGATCTGACCGATCAGGCTCGAGAAGGAAAATTGGATCCGGTTATCGGAAGAAATGTGGAAATTTTACGGCTGATGCAGATTCTCTGCCGCCGTACCAAAAACAATCCCGTCCTGATCGGNNGAACTATTATCCGGGAAAAAAGTGATTTCGCTGGACATGGGAGCGTTGGTTGCCGGATCAAAGTTTCGGGGTGAATTTGAAGAGCGATTAAAAGCGATTATTGATGAAGTTAAAAAATCAAACGGGGAAGTTATCCTGTTTATTGATGAATTGCATACGGTGGTCGGTGCGGGTGCCTCTCAGGGGGCTGTCGATGCTTCGAATATGTTGAAACCAGCGCTTTCACGCGGAGAACTTCAATGTATCGGTGCGACAACACTTGATGAATATCGGAAATATATCGAAAAAGATACGGCATTGGAACGACGTTTCGCTCCCATTTATGTCGAAGAACCTTCGGAAAACAGTACGATCGAGATGCTGCACGGTTTGAAAGACAGATACGAGCAACACCATAAAGTGATTTATAAGGATGATGCATTACAGGCGGCAGTCCGTTTATCTTCCCGTTATGTCACGGATCGTAAATTCCCCGATAAAGCAATCGACCTGATCGATGAAGCCGGCGCGAAGCTAAGGGTTGCGTTATACAGCCTTCCTCCCGATCTGAAAGAGATGAAGAACGAAATCGATCGGATGGCAAAAGAGGAAGAAGATGCCGGTTTGGAACGGGATTATGAAAAAGCAGCAAAAATTAAAGCCGAGCGCTTGCGTGTCGAAGATGAATTCAACCAGGAAAAAGCAACTTGGGAATCGGATCACAAACTGGATGAAGTTGTCGATGTGGATGATATCGCCCAAGTCATCGCTCAGTGGACCGGAATACCGGTAAATCAGATGCTTGAGAGCGAAAGTGAGAAACTCCTTCATATGGAGGATCGCTTGCATGAGAAAATCATCGGTCAGGATGAGGCGATTCATGCCATCGCAGATGCGATCCGTCGGGCGCGATCAGGGCTGAAAGATCCCAAACGGCCGATCGGTTCCTTTATCTTTATCGGTCCGTCCGGCGTCGGAAAAACCGAACTTGCCAAAGCATTGGCGGAATATCTGTTTGATGATGAGGATGCATTGGTACGGATCGACATGAGTGAGTATCGCGAGCAGCATACGGTTTCGAGATTGTTCGGCGCTCCTCCGGGATATGTAGGATACGAAGAGGGAGGTCAATTGACCGAAGCGGTTCGTCGTCGCCCTTATCGCGTGATCCTTTTCGATGAAATTGAAAAAGCACATCCCGATGTATTTCATTTATTGCTGCAGGTTCTCGACGATGGACAGTTGACCGATAGTCTTGGACGCAAAGTCGATTTCAAAAACACCATCATTATCATGACCTCAAATATCGGGACGCGTCAATTGAAAGAATTCGGGTCAGGAGTCGGATTTGCAACCAGCTCAAAAGAGTCTTCCAAAGCCGGCTACGCAAAAAGTGTTCTTGAAAATGCATTAAAAAAAGCTTTTGCACCTGAGTTTCTAAACAGGATTGATGACGTGGTGATTTTCAATAATCTGGAAAGAAATGAAATTCATAAAATCATCGATATCGAGCTTTCAGGCGTTTTGAAACGTTTGCAGGAAAAAGGTATCTTGCTCAAGCTGACTGATGAAGCCCGTGACTTTATTGTAGAAAAAGGATGGGATCCCAATTACGGAGCCCGTCCGTTGAAACGTGCCATTCAAAAATACATTGAAGACCCGCTGGCCGAAGAGCTCATCAAACATAATTTTGAAGCACCTACGGATATTATTATGGATTACTTCAATGAAAATGATGAGCTTACAATTACATCTTCTTCAGCAACGAAAAACAAGAAAAATGAGGCCGATCAAAAAAATCTGACTGAATAAGAGCAATCAGGAACAGTAATAAAGAGGCAACTGTTTCAAAATGACTGTTGTTTGAAAAAAACCATTAATTTTGCACCCCGAACATTGAAATATTGAATTTAAGAATATGGCCAAGCAAACCACACCTTCAGGTGACGAAAGACTCGAAAACATCGGATCAACCCTTTCAAAGGCAGAACAGTTCATTGAAAAGAACAAGAATATCATCACATATGTGATTGCAGGTATTGCACTTGTTGTTTTGGGAATCTGGGGATACAATAATTTCATTCATGGTCCGAAAGTGACCAAAGCTGAAAATGAAATATACATGGCTCAGATGTATTATGAAATGGATTCACTGAATCTGGCTCTGAACGGCGACGGTAATCACGCCGGATTTCTCGAGATTATTGATAATTTCGGCGGAACACCTTCCGGAAATCTTGCACATTATTATGTCGGAATGATTTATCTCAAGCAAGGTTTGTTTGAAGATGCTATTGAGGAGCTCGAAAAATTCGATGGCGACGATGATATCATCGGGCCAATGGCCACCGGCTGCATCGGAGATGCCTACATGGAACTCGGTAATCAGGAAGAAGCTCTGGAATACTATCTGGACGCATCGGAGCAATCTGAAAACTCATTCACCTCACCCATGTATTTAATGCGTGCAGCATGGGTATATGAAGCCATGGGCGACTGGGACAATGCCCTTGAACTTTACACCAAAATCAGAAACGACTATCGAAAATCATTCGAAGGCAGCGAAATCAATAAATATATTGCCCGAGCTACGGCAATGAAGAACTCTGCTCAATAATAAAATGGCGGTTAAGAAAAAAAATCTGTCCGATGTCAGTACAACTCTGCCATCGGCAAAAAAAATGAGATTTGCCATCGTTGTTTCGGACTGGAACAGCGAAGTGACAAATGCCTTGCTGAGCGGAGCCAACGGACTTTTGCTACAGTGCGGAGCTGAAGAAAGCAATATACAAACCATTCATGTTCCGGGCAGTTTCGAACTCTGCGTTGCCGCTGAGTGGATGGCCCGAAAAAACTGCTTCGATGCAATTATTTGCCTCGGCTGTGTTATACAAGGGGAAACCAGACATTTTGATTTCATCAGTCAGGCCGTGGCCAGTGGAATTGCTCAGGTGGGAATCAATCATGCCATTCCTGTAATATTTGGCGTTCTTACTACAAACAATATGGAACAGGCATTGGCACGCGCAGGTGGAAAACATGGTAACAAAGGCGTAGAAGCCGCTGCAACAGCCATTTTGATGGTTTCGCAAAAAAAACTTCTCCGTTAAAACAAATTTTTTATGCTGAAAATTGTGTACNNAGCTATTTTTAATGCTGGGCACGAAATTGCAGCTGTTGTTACTGCGCCAGATAAACCTGCAGGTCGCGGCAGAAAACTCACTGCTTCGGAAGTAAAGAAATTTGCCGATGCACATGATTTGCCGCTGCTGCAACCTGTTAATCTGAAAGATTCTGCATTCCTTAATATAATAAAGGAAATAAATCCCGACCTTATTGTGGTAATCGCATTCCGTATGTTGCCGGAAGCCGTATGGCGCATTCCATCAAAAGGCACCATCAATCTGCATGCATCATTACTGCCGCAATACAGAGGAGCTGCTCCGATTAACTGGGCACTGATCAACGGAGAAACACAAACAGGACTTACAACATTTTTCATCAACGAAACCATAGATACCGGCGATATAATCATGCAAGAGGCCGTTGAAATTTCAGAAAATGATAATTTCGGCACCCTGCATGATCGTTTGAAAGAGATGGGTAAATCAATTATTCTCAAAACACTGGATACAGTTGAATCCGGCACTGCAAAAGCGANNACAAAACAATATTCAAAAAGACAGCAAACCGGCACCCAAATTAAACAAGGAAAATACGCGCATTGACTGGCATCAGGCGACAAAGGATATATTTAATAAAATACGAGGTTTATCTCCATTTCCAGGCGCCTGGACGATGCTGATGAGTGAAAATGGCACAGAGCAACTTCTCAAGATTTCAGATGCCGGTTCCGGCATGACTGAAACCAGCTCACAGAGCCCTGGAACAATCATTTCAGATGGTAAAACATACATTCATGTTGTTTGTGGGCAAGGAATGCTGCAAGTGAATAAACTCCAACTATCCGGGCGCAGTATGATGACAACTGCCGAATTTCTAAGAGGTTACGCAGGTTTATTAAACGGCGCCATTTTAAAATAATCGTATAAACGTGTTGTTTGTCTATAAAATCCCTTGAATTTATCGAGGAGTTATTAA